>CAUJKI010000128.1 GCA_963205015.1 Pseudomonadota bacterium | reverse complement strand
GGCGGCACGCATTTCGTCGTCATCAGTGCCGAGGATGCAAGCAGGTCGAACGTGCTGACCTTTGGAGGCACGTCCGAAACGACCTTCCGCGGCAATCGAGCCATCACCACCCATAGCGCGCCCGATCAGATCACGGTCGTCCGCCCAGGCCGGGATCTCTTCATCAGGGTACTCAAGTTGGAGCCAGGGCACGCGCCACCAGCCGGCACGTTTGCGGCTGACGAGATAATCCGGCACGTTGGCGCAAGAGCCCGCCGATCCTGACCTTCAGCTGCGCCACCTCTTACGCAATCCGTGTGCTCGGCATCGCCAATCAGCGTGGATCAGCAGCCGTCCAATACTGACCATTCTCGAACAGGTCGTGGGCCCCTCGACGAGGCACCTCAGTGTCGATGTCGCAACATGGCCTTATCCCCAGCACTATTCACAGGTTATCCACGATCAAGAACCCTGCCCTCCTATTGTCTTTTCGAATAGAAGCATGGCCTTACTGGAACGACACGGAGCACGTTAGTAACTGTGGAGTTCTCTGAGTCATGGATCGTGGAACGGACTTCTCATCAACACTCGACACGAAACAGGCAGCGAAACTTCTCGGCCTTGGGCGCTCGACGTTGGTGAAGATGCGCAGTTTTGGTGGTGGGCCGCCGTTTCTAAAGCTTGGTGACGGACTACGTAGCCGCGTCGTTTATGATCGCACCGATCTCCAGGCTTGGCTGCAGTCGCGCCGACGCTCGCGCACAAACGAAACCGAAGCGGCTGCCTGAGACTGAAACACCCGGCGCGGAGGGCTCCGCAGCCGGGTGAATTTGTAACGAGTAGAGAGGGAACTCGTATGTATCCCGTCGTCCGCATGGGCGCAAGCTGCGCCCCTTCAGTTCACAGCCCACAACGGCATCCGCTCTGCGCCGGAGCGGATGTGCGCTCGACCTGTCCCCACAGGTTGGAGCGCCTTGGCGGTGCCTTCTGGTCAGCCCCCGCTGCCGATGGCACCGCCACCTTCAGCTCAAGCCATCGCCGCAGTCAAGGGCGTGCGTCATGAGCGCCGCATCGCGCCTGCCCAGCCCGCAGGAGATTGCGCGTGTCCTCGGCGGCCATATCCGGCGAAGCGGCGACATCGCTTTTCCGGGGCCGGGCCGCAAACCTGCGGACCGTAGCTGCACGCTCCGCATCGAGGTCGGTGCGCCGGATGGCTTTGTCGTTGCCGACGCGCGTCAGAAGCTCCCGGCATTGCAGCTCAAAGATCATGTGCGCGCGCGGATCGGACTGGAAGCCTTCAGGCCGAAGCACCGCAACGGAAATGGATCGACGGTCCGCGGAGCGCCAGATCATGAGGTCCGCGATCTGTCCACCAAGGGCAGTCGCAACGGAGGTGGTGTAGGCTCTACGGCCTCTCCGAAAGAATCGGGCGGTCGCATATGCCTTCACCACCTCAACGACATTCGGCTTTCGACGACGCGCCGTGATCTGGTCCGCGGCCTCATTCCGCGGGTTGGGCTGACAGTTGTCTACGGACCGCCGAAATCGGGGAAGAGCTTCTTTGCATTCGACATCGCAGCGAGTGTCGCGCTTGGGCGAGAATGCCACGGCCGGCGGGTCGAACAAGGACCGGCGATCTATTGCTACCTGGAAGGCCAGTCGGCCGCGAGCGCGCGCATAGAGGCGCTCCGACGGCGCTATATGCAGGCCGGGCACGCCGATGCTCCGTTCTATCTGATGCCGGCTGCCATCGACCTCGTGACCGAGCATCAGGATCTGATCGAGGCTATTCGGAGCGAGCTGGGAGCAACACGCCCGCGCGTCATCGTCATCGACACACTGAACCGGTCGTTTCAGGGTTCCGAGTCTTCGGATCAGGATATGTCGTCCTACATCAAGGCACTCGACGCGATCCGTGATGCGCTTGAGTGCGCGGTAATCGTCGTGCATCACTGCGGCCATGAAGCAGCAACCAGACCACGAGGACACTCTTCACTGATCGGCGCGGCTGACGCCGTGATCGGCGTGAAGAAGGATTCTGCCGGCCAGTTCATCGCCAAGCTCGAGATGATGAAGGACGGCAGCGAGGGCGCCGTGATCGCCGGCCGGCTTGAGACGGTCGATGTCGGTCACGATGACGATGGCTATGTGATCACCTCGTGTGTCGTGGTGCCCATCGAGGCCCCCGCGCAGAAGGTCTCGAACAAGTCGCCGAAGCTCTGCAGAAGCGATGCGACAGCATTGAAGGCACTTCGGCGCGCGATCGACGAGAAGGGCGAGCCGCCGCCGGCATCGGATCACATCCCGCACAACGCCAAAGTCATTCCCCGAGATGTGTGGCGCGAGTACGCGTTCAAGAGCGGGATTTCCGGCAGCGACGAGGATCGTGCGAAGCGGAAAGCCTTCTCATCAGCTTTCGAGCGCCTGATCGCAGGAGGCCGCGTCGGATATGAGGAGCCATTCGCATGGATCGTCTGACCGGAACCGCTCGGAACACTTCGGAACAAGCGTTCCCTCTTGTGCCGACGCATGCCGGGGAGGAACCGATCGGAACACCCTCCTTTAGGAGGGTTCCGAGTCGTTCCGCTGCGTGGAGCACTTGCTCGGACAGTGACAGATCGCGGACGATGGCGGCGTCGCAGACGATGGGAGAGCAGGCGCGCAGCAGCTGCTTGCCTACCAGAAGATGGAATCTCGAAGAGGTGGTCGCGAGACGGAGAGGGGGTACGTCATGATTGACGCCTTGCTCACCGGCCGCCTCGGCAAGCCGCCTGAGCGCCGCATGACGAAAGCGGGAAAACCTTGGCTGCGGATGTCCATCGCGATGCCGCAAGGGAACGACGGATCTGAGTGGGTCATCGTCACGGTGTTCGGAGATCTGGTCGATGAGGTGCCCGGCGATCTCGAGGCCGGCGAGACCGTGCGCGTGTCCGGCAGGCTCACGCTGAACCGATGGCAGGGACAAGACGGGCCGCGCTCGTGCCTGCAGGTCAATGCCAAGGTCATCGACGCTCTCGACCGTGATGTGCAGGAACGGAGGCCCTCGCGCAGGAGAGCGAAGCAGCAGCCTGCGCCGGCAGCGGCGCCTGACGCACTGAGCGTGCCTCAGCGCATCAAAGACGATCCCATGCCGTGGTGAGACCAGGATGAGCTCGGAGCCCGTCACGAAGCTCTGCCAGGAATGCCAGCAGCAGCGGCCGGCTGCAGCATTCTTCCCGAGCCCTTTCCGATCCGACGGGCTGACGGATCGCTGCAAGCAGTGCGTATTCGATAGCTCGCGGCGCCACCGGGACCGGCGCCAGAACCGTGCAACAAGTGGGGAGAGATAATAGTATGGCGAGGTGAGACGGTAATGCGTCGAGAGCCGCGAAACCCGGGCACGTGGCCGCGCCTCATGCGCGCGGAGACGGCTGCAGCCTATTGTGATGAGAAATCAGTCGAGGCCTTCCTTCGAAGCATCCCCTCGACCTATCCTCGCCCGATCAAGGTCTCGGGGAAGGGCGACCGATGGCTGAAGGACGATCTGGACGCAGCGATCGAGCGGCTGACGGGCCGCGCGGTCCTCGTCAAAGACGCGAGCGCCGTGTTGTGAAGCCTGCTGGCTGGCCCCGCTACATGCAAGAGAAGCGGCTGCGCGACGGCCGCATTGCGTACTACTGGTCGCCTCAGGTTCGCGATCTGAGGAAAGACTGCACGGTGCATCCGGAAGCACTCGGGCCAGACTACGGCGCCGCGATCGAGCGCGCGCAGCTGCTCAACTCACATCTCGACGCATGGCGCGCCGGGCGAGGCACCCAGAAGCTTGAGCAGGATCGACGCGGCTTCGGCACCGTCGGCTGGCTCTTCGATCGCTACCAGAAATCATCCGTCTTCGAGCGGCGCGTTTCCGAACGGTCGCGCTACGAATACCGACGAGCTCTGAAGCGCATTGAGGATACGCCGATCACGACTGGCGGGGTCGTCGCCGACCTGCCGGTAGTTTCAATCTCGCCCGCCGCCGTCGACAAGATCTATGCGAAGCTGCAGCAGGGAAAGCGCGGCAAGCGCACTCGACAAGCTGACCTCTCCATCGACATCGCCCGCCGGGCTTGGGGCGTAATGCGACGCCTCCACCCAACCGTTGTACCGGCCGAGAACCCTTGGCGCGGTCTCGACCGCGCGACATCCAAAAAATCGAAGCCGGCAGCCACACGGCAGGAGGTGTACGCCCTCGCTCACGCACTGAAGGAATTAGGCGAGCCGCACCTGGGCGCCGCGGCGCTGATCTGCTTCGAGTGGCATCAGCGGCCCGAGCACGTAAGGCGCGGAGATATCACCTGGGCCGACTACCGACCGCCACAACGGCCGGATGCGGTGTTCGTGCGCCATCCGAAGACCGGCGAAAAGGGCTGGCTGCCGCTCGAAGACGCAAGCGGGCCGCTCTATCCGGAAATCACTGCCTACCTCGACGCGCTGCCCAAGCTGGGCCTGCCGATCGTGCTGACCAAGGGCGAGCGTGGGCCTGCCCGGCCATACTCCGACGAGTACGCGCAGCGCCGCGTGAGGGAAGCCCGCGAGAAGGCTGGCCTCGGCACCCATGTCATCTTGGATGCCTGCCGGCACGGCGGAATGACCGAGCTGGGCGATGCGGGCGCCACAGAGGCCGAGACCATGGCCTCATCGATGCACAAGACACCGAACGCCGCGAGGCTCTACGTGAAGCGCACCGAGCAGCAACGCAGTGCGGCTGCTCGAAAGCGCAGACAGCTCGTGGAAGGGAACGAAACAGCGCCGAAAGTCGGAATAGAGGGCCAGACAGAGGGCCAGACGAAGAGTCGGAATGAGCGGTGACTCCCCTGTAAGATATTGATTTCATTGGCGCGCCGTACAGGATGAAACTGCGAACACCTATATCATTGAAGTAGCGATATAATTATTACGAACGAGCACGTCATCTGCCCGGAACTGGCCGCCTCGCGTCATTTGCTACCGCTAACGGCTTCGTAGTGGCCATGGTCAGCGCTCGGGCGGTTGGAGACCTCCAGGATATAGTGCCATTCGGTATCTATGGGGGCAGACGTGGCGCACAGTTTTACTCGTCTCGAACTCTACAATCTCGTTTGGTCAGAGCCGATGCGCGACATCGCTGCGCGTTTCGAGATATCGGATGTTGGCCTGGCCAAAGCTTGCCGCAACGCCTCGATACCAGTTCCACCTCGCGGCTATTGGAACAAGAAGAAGGCCGGGCACCGGGTTGCACCCTTTGCGCTGCCACCCCGCGAGCCGGGACACTCCGATGTGGTGACAATCGGGCAGGATCGATACTGGCACCGTCGCGAACCAATCGACGAGAGCGAGCCGGAGCCGCCAGCACCTGTTTTTGATGAACCCATAGAGTCGGTCCGTGCCCGTGTCGACAAGCGGACATCTGCCGTTCGCGTCTCCTCAAGCTTCGAGCTGGCTCACCCCGATATCCGAAAGCTGCTGGAAAAGGATGAACGCAAACGGGAGAAGCAGCGTGATTCGACCTATGCTTGGTCCTGGGAAACTCCCGTTTTCGACAGCCCGCTGCAAAAGCGTCGCCTTCTTATCCTGAACGCAATCCTCCTTGCATTGGCAAAGCAGGGCTTCAGCGGGTCCGTGCGAGGCGATAAGGCCGATGAAATCACAATCCGCATCGGCAGTACGAGCTTCGAGCTTGAACTGATCGAAGCGCCCCAGAAGGCGCGGACGACAGGCCAGGATGAAGCCAGACAACGGCGGGAGCGTCTCCGACTGGCAATCAAGGCCGGTTACAAGACAGCCGCCGTATCTCTGGCCGAGGATGAGCCCAACCGTGCACTGGAGGCGTGCCTGCGCGAAGTGCTGATCAATCTCATTGTCCTGGGCGAGGAACGCTACCGTGAGCACCAGATCGACCATCACGAATGGCTTTTGCAGCGCCGCCTGGAACGCATCGAGGAAGCTCGCAAGCAAAAGGTCGAAGCAGAGCGCAAGAAGCGCGAGCGTATTGCCGCTCTCGAAAAAGAGCGCGTTGAACGGCTGATGGACGAAGCCCAGGCCCTACGAAGAGCGCGCGACATAAGGGCGTACGTGGATGAAGTTAAGGCTTTGAACCTTAACCTCGACCCACCAGTCCCCGACGAAGCATTGGATGAATGGGTGCGGTGGGCACTGGCGCAGGCTGACCGAATTGACCCTGTTCTATCGCGGCGGTTCCTGAACAATGATGAGCTGAAGCCATCGCCTGCGAAGGGGGATGACCAGTAGTTGGCAGCTCTTCAAGTGGACAATCTGAAATGATTGACGACGAACGCACATGGGCGGTCAAACACATATTGTTCGACTACGTCAAAAGCCCGTCACTGAAACACATGCGCGACCCGCACTCGATCACGAAGCTCGCACAGGAAATCGTGCGCAGGGTCGACCGCGGCAACGTCATCTGGACCAAGTGGACGGAGCATCGTGAGATGTTGCTGAAATCAGCGGTCGGAAGTTGGGCTCCGATCGCTGACTTGCGAACGTTTATGAACGCGATGCCGGGCCCAGCCCTGACGATGACGGATGTCGATCAGCGCTTGAAGGATTTCGAGTTGGAAAGCCATATCTGGGCCAATGAGGAGCTGAAGGAAAGCTGTTTGGCCATCTACGCCCAGGAACGAGAGGACGGCACCGATATGCCGGCAATCCTCGGCAGGCTCCGCGAGCACATAGAACAGGAAGAAGCGCGGCTTCGCGATGAGCAAGCAGCACGATGGCGAAAGGAAAATGAAGAAGCGCAAGTGGCGCGCGAGCAGCGCCTTCTGTCCGGAGCCGACTGCAAGTGGACTCAGATCCGGGGATCCAAGCACTGGTACTGCCGGACGAACGGGCGAACATACCGGCTGTCACCGACCGATGACAGTAAGTGGAATCTGTATCGTGTCGAAGCCGTCAGTGATGACGAGAACGGCGATCTGCTTGGTCGATACAAAGGACGAGGTGACGCGACCAAAGTTGTTGCCGAGATGGCGTATAAACCGGAGCCGCGCTGGCGTTAGCTGCCGAACGGTGCGCGGTCCTCGAGAAGTTGGCCAAAAGCGCCAAAGCTGCAGTGACAAGCAGGCTCACGCGCGAACGCTCAGATCGGCCAGCAGAAGTGCGCCACACGCCGTGTCTTCCAGAAGTTCTGTGGCAAAGATCGACGGTGTGTCCCGGTCGGCTAGTATCGTCACCGAATGCCGTGCCCTTGTCAGGGCCACGTAGAAGAGCCGTCGCTCTTCCGCGTGCGCGAACCGTTCGGGCTCCGGCAGCACGAGATCGAGCAGCGAGTCGTCAACGATCTCGGAAGGAAACCCCATCCGCCCACGAGTGGCCCGCAGGATAATGACATGATTGGCTTCGAGGCCCTTGGACCGGTGCACGGTCATGAAGCGCATAGAAAGGCTAGGATAATCTGACGCAAGGGCGGCCAGATTGTCCGGCTGCACGAAGCGGTACCGCCCAAGGAGAAGAACAGTGGCTTCTCCGCTTGAGTGATTGCGAATCTCGTCTAGCGCTGCTCTTAGCGCCTCGGTTTCGGTGCTTCGCGTGTAGTGTACGATCTTGATCGCCGGAGCCTCTGTTGTTGTTGCCGGCACCATCTGCTTTTCTAGCTGGGATGGGTTCCTCAGGACGAAGCGGCGCGCGGAAAGAGCGATCTGGCTGGTGTTGCGGAACGTTCTGCCAAGATCCACGACGCTGTGAACAGCATTGGCATCCGCGAGCGTTCCGCCAAACACCTCTCCAAATCTCCGCATGAGGCTAAGATCGGAACCTGCAAAGCGATAGATCGACTGCCAGTCATCCCCGACTGCAAAGATGCGCGCGTCCGGATGTTGTGCTTTGAGCGCAAGCAGGAGGCCGGCCCTGCCGTCCGATATGTCCTGGAACTCATCCACCAGTACGTGCCTATAGGGGCTGCGATATTGGCCTGAGCGCACATGGGCCGTGGCGCGGCTGATCATGTCCTCGAAGTCGATCCTGTCTCCAAGACGGGCCCGATAGGCCTCAAGCACAAGTTCGAAGATCCTGAGGAACGCGTAGTCACGTGGAGCGCTGGAGGATCCCTCGACGCGCTTCCGGCAATTCTCGACGGTCAGATCGCGGCTCTTGAAGTGCCGCAGGAAAATGCCGAGCGTCTGCGTGAACGCATCGACCTGACCCAACTGCGACAGCCGTTCGAACGCTGCCTGCGGCGGAAGCGGTCGGGTTTTCGTATAGGGTTCGAGCTTCCTGTGCAGTTCCTCGAGAAGGCGTCCCTCGACGTTCTCGTAACTGTAGGTCTCGATCAGGATAGTGTCGTGCGCCTTATGAACGTTCCGTTTCCACACCATGCCTTCGAGATAGCGCTCGCAGTCGACATAGGACGCCGTCGTCAGGCGTACGTCTCCGCCGGGACCACGCTCCCTGCGAACACCGAAATGCTCGATATAGACACCGCTTTCAATGAGCCGGAAATCAGGCATGTACGCCCGCCGGTCATTGCCCGGAAGCGCGTGTTCATAATCGGGCTCATATTCGTAGGCGATCCCGTTGAGATAGAGCCAATTCGCAATCATCAATTCTTCGAAGCCGCGGACACGCTCGCCCTGGAGCGTCCGCAATTCGGTGTTCTGCACATAGCGGGCGTACTCATCCTCCGAACTGAAATCCCATTCCGTCTTCCAGGGCCTGTAGAACTCTGCAAACCAATTCAGTAGCAGAGCGCAAGGTCCTGCCTTGGTCGCAATCTCGTCCAGCAGGATCTCGCGCATCAACGCAAAGAACTGCGTATCGTCGCTCGCATGCGCAGCGAGAGCCGGTGCCTGCCCTTCCACCTGCCGGATGATCTCGTAACCGAGCGCATGGAAAGTCGTCGCATCGACGGGCGCACCGCATCGCTGTCTGATCCGTCGGGCCATTTCCTCTGCAGCGTCCCTCCCGAACGCAAGCAGCAGGATTTCACTGGATGGACGAATGCCCCGCTCGATCAGATAGGCGGCCTTGGCCACGATTACGCTGGTCTTCCCGGACCCGGCGCCGGCCAGAACGAGCGTTGCGTCCTCATCTATGACGACTGCCAGGCGCTGTTCGGCCGTCAGTGGATGAGACTCGATCGTATCGAAAAGATCCTTCATCTCGACGAGTTCGGTTTCGATGAAGGTCCTAATGGCCGTGTTTCGTAGCCTCTCTGCCTCTTTGCGGATTGCGGAGGCAGCATCGAACATGCGCTTCTGGTCGTCGGACAGCAGGTCCACGGGAGGCGTTGCCGGCAGCGATTCGAGAACAGCATTGGCGCGCTTTTCGAAGGGGTTCAGCAGGCACGCAGCCGGGTAGCGCCTTGGCTGATCAAGACGCTCTTTTGCCTGCGCCAATGCGCCGAGCTCCGTCTCCGCCTGCTCGAACAAATCAGAAATGCAGCGCTGCCGCGCCTCATTCACCGCCTGCACGAATGGTGGCACCTCTGCCTGCCTGAAGCCGGAAGCACGCATCTCCGATCCGTCCGGGAGCACGAAGATTATCGCGGACCCCGACGCCCGTGTCGGACCTGCCATTCCCGTAAAGTGGACGTGCCGCCTCCTGCCCCCGGCAAATTCGACGCCCGCACCTGCAAGGCGGATGCTCCGAAGCGTGCTCCCGAACAGGCTACGCAAGAGCCATGACAAGGTGCTTCTACGTAGTTCATAGGAGCCATTCGGCGGCATCAGGACCTTTGCGAAGCTCGTCGCGGACGTTTCAGTATTCCATGGGCCGCCAGAGGATCATGTGGCACGCGCCATCAACTGGGACAATCTTGACCGATTTGTCCGGCCTCGCCGGCGAGAGGAGCTTTTGCTAGCGAACATCTACTCTATCAATATGTGATGGCGCACTGCAGCACGACGCCGACTCGCGGCCTCGTCCAGAAGCCGGCTCATATATTTATGTCAAACGGGGCGCGACCAATCCCAAAGGCAGAAGTCGGCACTACGACGTCCAGCGGTGCAACGAAAGAGGCTTGCCACGTCTGCTAACAGAGAATTTGCGTCATCAATAAACGAGTGCCAATTGAAAGGCCCTAGTTCTCGATCAAGCGTCTGCCCCATTGTCGGTATGTCACGCTGGCTCGCATCCGGGCGAAGTGCCCTATCATTATTCTTCTTTCGTCAGGACTCGTACCGCAAAAACAATCCCGCCTCCTTGAATAACTCAATCGACAGCTCGAAATCCTGCCCCCACTGAGGATCAGTCAGGTCCGGGCGGACCGCGATCACCTCCACGATGCCGGCTTGAATGATGCCTCGAGCGCAGTCAGCACAAGGAAACCATGATAAGTACATTTTGCAACCGACAAGGGGAATGCCAGCTCGCGCGGCAGCATATATGGCATTGCGCTCGGCATGCTCCGTCCAGGAATACTTGGTAGGGCGGGCATGACGCTTGTCTAGGTCGTCATTAAGCCCTCTCGGGAATCCGTTGTAGCCGACCACACGGAAAGTACTGTCAGGAGCAACAACTACACATCCGACCTTGCGGCTTCTGTCCTTGCTCCATTCTCCAACATGACGCGCCAGCGCCATGAACCGCTGATCCCACCGGTTCATGACAGCCTCCGGCGAGCACCACGTGCCTCGTCACTGGGCGTAGTTTGGTCGAGGTACAGATGCTCTGCTTCACTTAGGCAGCGCCGCCACAGGTCGCGCTCGCTAGTATCGTCCGTCTCAATAAAGAAAGCTCGCACAACCTCGGCGACAAAATTAAACCACTCCCGGTTTGGCGGGGCCAGCTCAAGCAATAGGGATGACCTCAGTTCTTCGTAGATCTTCGGCTGCTCTCGAATGCTTGCCACGCGAGACCGGATAGTATCGGAGACTTCGCTGCGGAGGGTTTGGCTGGCACGGGAGGCGAGTTCCACGATCGACCTTATCGTGCCATACCGAACCGACGCATCAGGATCTGCATCCAAGAGCTCCCGCAGCATGACGAGAGACGTAGACGTAGGATACGCGCCCAATACATGAGCGATACGCCATCTCGGTGTCTCTCCGAGCTCTTCCCGGAGCCAGTGACTGAGCAGCTGAGGCAGTTCGCTGTCGACTTTGGGACGCTTTGCTACGTTTGAAACCGTCCAGCCGATTATGGAGTCCGGACTCTTAAGCAGTGTAAGGTCATCGCTTTGCAGCTCAATCGCCTGCCGCGTAATAAATATCGCCTTCCACTTCAAAAACCACTCTTTGGCTGTGATGAATCTTTCGACAGCACATATTATCTGCTCGCGTGACTTGGCAGACAGGTACGGCTTCACATCAGAGAGCTGTATTACGGCCAGCGAGTCGGTGGCTCGCTCACGCGTCGCAAGTATCGAGTCGAACCTCTTTTCTGCAAGCATCGCGTACATCACGGTTCGCATTTCGGCTCCGACCCGGACATCGGCGTCGGTCGCCTGAGCAAGAGCGTATCCTGCCGCGTAAAGGTTCCAATCATAAAGCTGCCGGAGGAACCGATCCGCCCGATCACTTTCAACCTGCTCGAATACCAATCCAATTGCATCGAATGAACTTGCATCGAAGCTGAGGGCGGCAAACGATTTTGGCGTCCACCCTTCACACGGCAACTTAGCGAAATGCCTTGCAGCAAGATAATCGTGGATCAGATGATGCGCAAAATACGCACCATCATCGTCCAACGGAATCAGAATGCCGGCCTTCTCTAGAGCTATCAATGTCTCCGTGCCAGCTACTCGTTCTATTTCTCCTCTCTGGATAACGCGAGACTTAAGGGCGCTGTAAGCTTGATAAGCAGCATGGGCGACGCGATCCAAATCCGAAGCTGAGAGTCTACCGTGTTTCAGCAGGAACTGTTCGCTCGCCTCAGAGCGGCGGACAGCTTTTACATTGCCCTTACGAAGTGCATTCAGGAAAAACGGCGAATCCAACAGTGTGGCATTATTCAGCTCGGCCTGCCTGCCGGCAAATGCCTTTATCTGTTCGGTAGAAAGCGGAAGAACCATACCAATTGACCATCTGGATGTGGTCGGCGGTAGTTCTCGACGCGTAAGCCTGTCTGATACAAGGACAGAGAGATTAATTTGGCTGCGAACCAGTTCGTCCAGGATTGCAATTATTTGCACGCCAATCGATGAATTGACCTCGTTCAATCCATCAACAAGAAGCAATTTTTGAAGACTCGGGGCGACGCGATCAAAGTCGATCACGCCAATTCCCACTGCGCTAAAGCTGCGGAGAAGAAAATCGGCGGCGTCGCCCACTGAATCCGACGTCCACTCTGACCATTTGCTGTAGTCATCGGCGGACCATGTTTTGAGATCCAGGAACAATGGAAAGCCGCCACGATCCAACATGCGCATGTGCAATCGTCGCAGAAGCCAAGTCTTCCCATCCCCAGCGCGGCCGGTAAGAATAGCTCGGCCACGCGTCAGAACCATGTCCAACAGTTCATCCTCCCCCAGGATCGAACTGAAGTTTCTGGCGAACATACCTTCATAACTCTCCGCCCATCCAGTGCGAAGTTCGAACTGCTCCTCATCCAATGGCCAGTCTTTGTAAGCAGATCGTATGCGCTTCTGCAGATCCGCCGAGAGTTTCTGCCTGAAGCGCGCCATATCAATTACCTCCAGCGTCATTCGGAAGCCGGTTTACGAATTCCCGAGCTACAATTGCCGCCGTGTGTGCGGCAAAATCCTTCCAATTCGATCGCTGCTCATCGTTTCCCGCTGCGCTGACTAGATCGGAGATTCCTCGGATGATGACGTAGCGCGGATGATACCAGAACGAGCTTCTTCCATCGCAGACCGCTCGGGCGAGCCCGATTGACTCCATGTCCACCGCAAGCGCTTTGTCGAACGGCTTCAGAAGAGCCTGTTGAACATGGCTCTTTACATCTCCAAGTACCTTCTCGCCTGATACTATGCTTCCAATATGGATTTTGAAGGTCCCGGTCTCCGGCGGCTGTGTGGCTCCGAGGTTGTCATTGATGTGAAACGTCTTCTGTATCGGCACGCCAACAGATTTCCGCAGGGACACCGAGGGATGGTCGATCGCATAGCTTCGCATCAGAGGACCAGACGGTACGAGCTTGAGGAATTCGACGTAACTCACTTGATCCGCGATGAGCACGTCGCCCGGTCGTATGTTGTCCCGCCCTCTGTCGTCGTCATCGCAAAGCCCGCCAGCGATGCCCAGCAATATGATCACCTGAGGTCGGAGATCTTCCATCAGGTTCGAGACATCGCCCATGACTGGTACGTTGGAACGGTCGCTCGCCTGCATCAGCGCGACATCGCATACGCTCTGATGAGGGTCGCTCACGAAATACGCGGTTCCCGGAAGGTGTGAGTTAAGACCGAAGACATTCCTTGCAGCATCAAACTCTTCGGGAATGATCGTCACCAGTGCAACCCGCGCCCTTCCTACCCGACCGGTCGGCGGCAGTTGGGATGCCTGTCCCATACGGTGTTCTAGCCGCGCCGACCAAATACCAACCGATTGAGTCAAAAATCGAAGAAATTTGGTCGTAAGAAGACGAGCCTGTTTGGGCACTTGTGGCTCTCTGTGCTTTATGAAATTTTTGCACCGACGATAATAGTTACACAGTACCAGGGCATTGTCATTGCAGGGCTAGACTGCGGCTTGAGAATTCGCATCTGCACAGGGCCTAGCCTACCATCGTCTCCACCACTGCCTTCATCACCGGTGGGCAAACGCCGTTACCGAGCATCTTGATTCGGTCCCGCCGGGTGCCGTAGCGCAGGCAATACGACTTCGGAAAGCCCATCGCCGCCTTGAGTTCCTCGACCTGAAGCATGCGCAGCATCGGCTCCGAGCCTTCCCAGCTCACGAGACCGAACCGGTCGAGCGTCGTCAGTGTCCGAAGCGGTCGCTCCAAGCTCTGCCATCCCCCCGAGCCATCGGAGCCATAGTAGACGATCAGGAACGGCACACGCTTTCCGAGCGCGGACATGGCGCGCTCTGCGCGCTCGAGCGTTGCCTTCGCGCGGCGCTCTGAATAGAGCGGTCGGGATTCATATTTCCCGTCGAGCCGGAGAATGCTCGAGGCCGGCGGCGCGGGCTTGCGCGAACGCGGGATGGCAGGCACCTCGCGATTTCTGTCGCAGATGACGAACAGCCGCCGGCGTGTTTGCGGCACGCCGAAGTCCGACGCATCAAGCCGCTCCAAGCGGACGCGATATTTCTGTTCCCGCAGTCCGTCGATCAGAGCGTCAAAGCCATTCCAGGTTCTCAACTGCACGACATTTTCGAGCACTATCCAACGGGGTTTCAAGCGCTTGGCAAAACCGAGAACGTAGTGCGATGTGAGGCGGCTGTTCTCGCATCGTGGCGCTGCCCCCTTGGCAGGACTGTGGTTCGTGCACTCGGGCGAGGCGATGATCATGTCATACGCGCCCTCGCGGAATTCCCGACCGGGGATGTATGCGGGAGTCAGCATCCGGTGGTGGACGGCCGCTCCCTCGAAATTGTCGCCGAAAGTGCGGACCGCAAGATCCCACCCGTCGATACCGGCCCGAACACGTGCGCCAGCCGCGCGTGCGCCTGCGCTCGAGCCTCCTGCACCGCAGAACATGTCCAGCACGTCCGGTTTCATGCTTGGCTCATATCAATTTCCATCCGCAATACCAGGCCCCGCCTCGTGGATGCACGACAAAACCGCTCAGCCGTGCTCATCAGCCACAGCAACTATTTCGGTAATCTTCTGCCTCACGCATTCCGGTCGCCTGTCGATCTGATGCTCCCAGATCCTGACCACCAGCCAACCGGCCCGGCGAAGGCGGGCATGATTGCGCCCGTCGCGCGCCCTGTTGGCTTCAATCTTCGTCTCCCAGAACGGCGCGAGCTTGTGACGCCAGCGGGAGAACCGCCAGCCGTGCCAGAAATCTCCATCCACGAAAATTGCTATGCGCCGGTCGCGCAACACGAAATCAGGCCGCCCTGGCAGATCGCGGACATGCGACTCCGGTTCGAGGCCGATCTCGTTGAGAATGCCGAGCACGAACCGCTCGGGTTGGGTATCCTTGCCGCGGATTCTTGACATGCAGGCGGAGCGCTGCTCGACAGTCATGACATCCTGGCGCACGCTGACCGCCCTTTCGTCACGAGCCGGGGTCGTACTCCGTTTCTTACGAGGTGCCACCTTGCCCTCTCGACAGATCCCACCTTCCGCCGCGGCGCTTATCGAATCATTGCGAGGCACAGGATACTCCCTTGAGACCGCCCTTGCCGACCTCGTCGACAACAGCATCGCCGCTGCCGCCTCCTCGGTCGACCTGATACTCGAATGGAACGAGGGCAATCCGTTCGTCATCATCGCGGACGATGGCGCAGGCATGATGGAGGATTGCCTCGTGGAGGCCATGCGGTTCGGGGGAGCCGGCCCTGCCATCACCAGGGATCCGCACGATCTTGGACGCTTCGGGCTGGGCCTCAAGACCGCCTCTCTGTCGCAGTCCCGTCGATTGACGGTTTGCTCGAAACGCGATGATGTCACCACAACCTTCTGTTGGGACCTCGATCACATAAGGAAAACTGGCGACGCTTGGGAACTTCTCGAAGGCCTGCCGCAGGATGTCGCCCACCTCGCCGCCTCCCTGTCCGGTCGGCCATCCGGAACCGTCGTCATCTGGGATCGGATCGACTTCGGACGGCTTCGGGAAAGACCAACCCTTAAGGGTTTCCTTGCTGGAATCGAGCGTGTGGAACGCCATCTCGCAATGGTGTTCCACAGATATCTGGGCGGTGACGCGCGGCGATTGCGGATCACCATCAACGGGGTCCGCATCAAGGCATGGGATCCGTATCTTGAAGACCATGGCGCCACCATTCCGAGGCCTGAACAGACCTTGGACAGCGGCGGCGAACGCATAAGAGTTCGCGGGTTTATCCTCCCTCACCCCGACCGCTTCACTAACGCAACAGCGCTTGAGGCAGCGGGAGGGCCAAACGGTTGGGCGGCTCAGCAGGGTTTCTACGTCTATCGTCAGATGCGCCTGCTGTCAGCGGGAGGATGGCTTGGCATCGGAGGAACGCGGGCCTGGACACGGGAGGAATTCAGCCGTCTCGCCCGTATCCGCATTGACCTTCCGAATACGATCGATGAGGACTGGCACATCGACATCAGGAAGGCCCAGGCCAGACCTCCCGAGGCTCTACGTCCGCAGTTGGAGCGCATTGCCGGCGATGTGCGCAAAATTGCCCGGCAGGTCTTTTTCCATCGTGGCCGTCGTGTGGAGGTGACACTGCCCGACGGCATCACCCGGATCTGGCAGGTTAATCCGCCGCCCGCCGCGAGACGCTACGTCATCCGGCGCGACCACCCCTTGCTCGCCATGCTGCGCGACCGTCTGGGCGGGGGCTCCGGCGTGCTCGATGCCGCGCTGGAGTTGATGGAGCGCACCGTCCCTGTCGACCGGATATGGCTTGACACTGTTGAAAACGGCCCCCCCGTGGCGCCCGGGAGAGATCCGGAGGGCTACAGTTCCCTGCTTGATTCCGCGCGGGGCATTGTCCGAACTATGATGGTGGCCGGGCTCGACCGGGCCTCCGCGATTACTGCGGTTGCCAGGATGGAGCCGTTCGATGCCGTGCCGGATATTGTAGAACGGCTCACGGAGGGATAGTCGCCTCTAAGCCGGGGGATCTTAAATGGATATCGAAGCGACGATTGTCTCCATCGCCGACCGGAAGCTTCGCGCCCAATATGCCGGCATCACAATCGAACGCGAGGTCATCAGGCAGGCAGCCATCGAGACAGCCGGATTTCTTGGAAATGCACCGGGCTCCTTCGACCTCGACCGGGTTGTTGCGATGCTGGAAGAGCGTCTGCCGATCGCGGTTGGGCCAGCGACCGTCATGTCCGATCCGACTGCCGACCATGTCGACTGGTATCGCGGTGATCGGAAGCTCAACCGCCGCTTTTTCGATCGCTACACCGACCAGCTCCGCGCCCTTGAATGGCCCGAAGCCTCGATCCAGGCCATCGACGACGCGACGGACCGCATCATGGAATGGATGGAGGACCCGCAGCGGGCCGCTCCCTGGGACACACGTGGGCTCGTGGTCGGGCATGTCCAGTCCGGCAAGACGGCGAACTATGCCGGCCTCATCGCCAAAGCGGCCGATGCCGGCTACCGCCTCATCGTCGTAATGGCCGGCATGCACAATGCATTGCGTCAGCAGACCCAGAAGCGCATCGACCGGGATTTCCTCGGTTACGATACACGCACCGAGATGCAGCGCCGTCCGATCGGTGTCGGCCTCATCAACGGCAGTGTCCATGCTGACAACATCACGACGCAGGCCCCCAATGGGGATTTCCGTCGGGCGGTACACGAAAATCTCGGCATGGGAGTTCAGCAGCGCCCTGTGCTTCTCGTCGTCAAGAAGAACGCGAGCATCCTCAAAAACCTGAACGCCTGGGTCAGCGAGGTCGTGGAGCGCAGGGGTGACACGCACACCGCGCCTTTGCTTCTCATTGATGACGAGGCTGACCAAGCATCGGTCGATACCGGTGCGCAGGGCCAAATCTCGGATGACGAGTTCGATCCGGACTACGACCCCAAGACCATCAACGGTGAGATCCGGAAGCTCCTCACTGCATTTCCACGCTCGGCCTACGTCGCTTATACGGCTACGCCATTCGCCAACATATTGATCCACGATACGCGGCTCGCCGAAGGTTACGGCGAAGACCTGTTCCCGCGCAGCTTCATCGTCAGCTTGCAGGCCCCCTCCAACTATGTAGGCCCCGCAACCCTTTTCGGAATAGATGCCGAAGATCCTGCCACTGCGCCGTTTCCATTACCTCTTTATCGCGAGGTCAACCAAGCAAAGGAAGCTTGGCTCGCGCCGACACACAGGAAGGATGCTGTTCCGCGTTACCTGGGGCAGGAGACGATACCGCCCTCGCTTGAAGACGCCATTCTGTCTTTCATTCTGGTCTGCGCGGCGCGCCGTGCGCGCGGCCAAGTCGCTGTTCACAACTCCATGCTCGTTCACGTTTCGCGATTCCGCGAGGTGCATCAGCGCGTCCATACACAGATCGAGGCTTGGCTTACCGATATCAAACGCCAACTGCGCTACCGCACCGGCAGCAGCGCGCTGCTCGAGCGCCTGAATGATCTTTGGGTGACAGATTTCGTACCTTGCTCGGAGCAGGTTCGCTCGACCGAGTACGGCCGCAATCTGAGGCTGACCGACTGGGCTGCCATCGAGCCCGAACTCCACGAAGCCGCCGATCGCATTCGGGTCCAGGTCGTCAACAGCGATCTCAAGGAACCCATCGACTACGAAGGCCACGAGGATACGGGATACAGCGTCATCGCTGTCGGTGGCGACAAGCTGTCCCGCGGTCTCACATTGGAAGGTCTTTCCGTAAGCTACTTCCTGCGCGCCTCGCGGATGTATGACAGTCTGATGCAGATGGGCCGGTGGTTCGGCTACCGCGGCGGGTATGTCGATCTGTGCCGACTCTGCATGCCGTCCGGCCTGCAGACGTGGTTCCGGCACGTCGCGACGGCTGCCGAGGATCTCCGCAGCCGGCTGGACCGAATGGCCCGGCTTGGGGGCCGTCCGAAGGACTATGGTCTCAAGGTCCAGTCCCACAGCATCCTGCTTGTGACCGCACAGAACAAGATGCGGCATGCGTCCGAGCATCAGGTATCCTTCGCCGGCGATGGTAAGATTCAGACTGTTTTCTTCCAGGACAAGGAGATCAACCGGTCGAACGGTGGCTTGGTCGCGGCCTTCCTGAAGGAACTGGGGCCGCTCCCCGCAGGCAGATTCAGCGTGGAAAGGCCGGACGGCGCAATCGCCACCAGCCAGGGTCGAAGATGGACGGGCGTGCCGGGGGCGTCGGTTGCCGATCTCGTAGGTGCGCTTCGTTTCCCGGAAGACACTTTCGAGCCTGAGCGCCTACGCGACTACATCCGTGCGCAGCTGGCGATCAACGAGCTTACGGACTGGACCGTGATCATGCCTGCCGGCCAGGGAGAGTCTCGGGATTTTGCCGGAGAGCGCATTCCGACCGTGTCGAGGGTGGTGCTCAATTTCAATGATAGTGACGGCGAGCTGTCTTACCGAACAATCCTTTCGCCGGCAGACGAGACGCTCGATCTCAGCGCTGCCGAGTTCCGGCAAGCGCTTGAGCTCACCAATGCGGCACGCCAAGCAAAGGGAAAGGCTCCGACCGACCGGCCGGCCGGTCCCGACATTCGCACTGCCCGAGGGCAGCGCCCACAGCGCGGATTGCTCCTGATATATCCGCTCGATCCTGGGCCTGCCCGCATGGATGATCTGGGGATGCCGCTTTTCGGTTTCGTCATCAGCTTTCCGGAATCCCCGAACGCCCGCTCCGTCACCTACAAATATAACGCGGTCGAGCGGAGGCTCGAGCTGCAATGAGCGACGCGCTGATCGCGGCAGCGCGCACGGCGTGGGCGGAGGCGGCCGCTACCGCTCGCGGCGTTCGTGCCTGGCGCGCAATCCGAATCGGCTGCCAGGGACCTCTTACCGTGCTGGCAGGCATCCGCGAAACGGACGACGCCCGTTCGTTGCTTTTCGAGACCTCAATCGAGAATGCTCCGCAGATGCATGGGCGCTTTGAGGCTGACGGCATATCGATGCTTGAGCAGCGGAACTATCTTGAGAGGATTTACAGGATTGCCGTCGCACTCGAGAGGTCCGACCTCGATTCCATCTTCGAGATCGTCGCTGCCGATCTGATGGAGGCCGCTTCGGCGCCTCAAACCGCGACCGCCGCAGTCGCCGCCTTGTTCGCGCGCCTCTCCGCGTGGCAGGCCTTTCTGCGGGCACGACGTTCCGGTTTAGGTCGGCTAGCAGTTGTCGGCCTTGCCGGAGAATTGCTTGTTCTGCGCAGGCTCGCAGAAGTTGCGGGTTGGCCCGCCGCAGTGGGCGCGTGGATGGGGCCGGCCGGCGGCCTCCACGACTTTGCCCACCACGGCATCGGAATCGAAGCAAAGACCTCCTGCGGCGTGGCGTCCTTCATTGATATCAGCTCGCTCGACCAGCTCGATGATACGGGATTGTCGGCGCTGCTGCTCGCTCACGTGCATCTCACCGAGGCGACGACAGGGTTTCATTTACCGGGCCTTGTCGGGGGAATCGCGCGGGATCTGGCCGCGAGCGCTCCGGCCGCAATGCGCACCTTCCAGGATGCGCTTCTTCTGGCCGGTTATGCCAACGTTGATGCCGACCTTTACCTGACGCCTGTGTTCCAGATCGTTTCCAAGCGGTTCTTCAGTGTCGGGCCCCTGTTCCCCCGGCTCACTCGCACTGAAACACCAGAAGGTATCGCGGAGGCGCACTACAGGCTCGACGTGCGCGCCCTGCAGGCACATCTTATCGACGATATGGATGCCGCCATCATCATGCAGCAGATGGGGAACGAGGCATGAGCGAGGCACCGCTCGAATCCTTTGCGCGCGAGCTCGCCGCCGACGTGGACGAAGCCGTTCAGAACGACACGGCGGAACCGTATTCCGAGATCCAGTTCACCCGTCTCATCCTTGACGAACTGGCCGAGCGGAACGTCTTTGAGAACCCTATCCCCCTGACGCAGGGCGGGGAGGGCCGCTTCGGGCGCGCCCAATACAAGATAACGGGCTTTGAGTTGTCGGATGATGAGGAGCGGCTTCTTCTCGTCACTACCATCCACACCGGCGAATTCCCGCCGAAAGTTGTGCCGCCCGCCACCGTCGTGACTGCGATCGAGCGGGCCATGCGCTTCTTTGATGCCGCGTGCAAGGGCCTGCACAATAAGATCGAACCGGCCAATACCGATGCGAGCGATCTCGCGCGGCGCATCTATGAAGGGCATGAAACGATCCGCGTTCTCAGGATCGTGGTGCTGTCCGATGGGATGCTCACCAAATTCTCGCGCGAGCTTGACGATCGCTATGGCGACACGCGCATCGTCGCGGAGCTCTACGGGGTCGAGCAGCTGCATCGCATTCTGGGTGAAGGTGAGACAAGGGCCGATATCATCGTCGACGTCGTGCAGAGTGCCGGCGCTCCGATCCCGTGCTTGGCTGTCGGCACGTCGGCCTCCGAATTTGACACGTACTTGGCCGCTTTGCCTGCCGCATTGCTGGCCGACGCCTACGAGCGCTTCGGCACCCGTCTGCTCGAGTTGAATGTGCGGGCTTTCCTCGGTGTGCGCGGACGCAAGAGCGTCAATGCCGGCCTCCGCCGGACGATTCTCAGCGAACCGCATCACTTCCTAGCTTATAATAACGGCATCGTGGCAACCGTCGACGATATCGAGACGGTGCTCTCTGCTGATGGTGGGCACGCCATTACGCGGCTTGCCGGCCTTCAGATTGTCAACGGCGGCCAGACGACCGCTTCCATCCACAGGGCGCGCAGGCTGGACGGTGCGAAGCTCGACGGCATCCTGGTTCCCGCGAAGATCATCCGGGTCGGAGACGCCAAGCTCGGCGAGATGGTGGGGGCGATCTCGCAGTCTGCCAACAGCCAGAATACGGTCCAGCCCGCGGACTTCTCAGCCAACGATCCCTTCCATGTCACGGTTGAGGAACTGGCCAACAATACCTGGATTCCCGGAGCCTCGGGACGCTGGTTCTACGAGCGGGCCCGAGGCAGCTACGGCGCCGCCGAGACTAAAGCGTCCTATTCAAAAGTGCAGCAGCGGAAATTTCGCGCGGAGACACCAAAGCAACGGCGTTTCTCCAAGACCGATCTTGCCAAGACGCTCAACGTGTGGGCGGGTCGACCGGACCTCGTCAGTTATGGCAATCAGAAGAACTTCCAGCACTTCATGCAGCAACTGAAGCAGGATCACCCTGACGGGTTCATACCCGATCCTGTCTGGTACAGGCATTTCATCGCCAGGATGATTCTGTTCCGGACAGTGCAGGAGGTGGTCAAGTCGCTCAAGTTTCCGGCCTACCAAGCCAATATCACTGCTTATACCGCCTCAATCCTTGCACATCGTTGCGATGCCCTGATGCGGTATGATGACATATGGGGCCGGCAAGCCATCTCTGGTGAGCTGAAAACAATGATTGCCGAGTGGGCGCGCACGGTGGATGCCGAGCTGCGGCAGACGGCGGGTATGAAGATGCCGACGGAATGGGCCAAGCGCCCCGATTGCTGGCTGGCAATGAAGGGGGCACCCGTGGCCATGCCGAAGTCCGGTGTTCCGGAATTTGGCGGGTAGAACTCTGCGCCCCCTTCGGATCGTTCTATCCACGGAGCGTCCCTGCCGACGGTCGTCCACAAGAAGCAGGCCTTATGGAATTTTGTATGTTCAGTTTGGCGCCTACGGCGTACCGGTGCCTGGAGTGTCGCGCGGGGATCATGTTATGATTGCCGTTCTGGTGCACTTCAACGATGGGGACGCCACGCGCGTCCGGCTCGTTCTCGCGCAGCAACACGATTGAGAATGTTGGCGCAATGGTTGCGCTTGCCGTCCGTCTCACGAGTTCAGCCGGCTTCGTGTACGAGAGTACCGTGAGCGGCGTTGTATAGAGCGCTATTGCTCCAGCAGATTCCTTTGATCTCAGGAAAACGTCCGGCGCCTGATGCCGGCTTCAGGTGACGCAGATCAGATAAGCTTTGCGTATCGGGTCGTGGTCGTCTCCCGACGCGGCCCAAGCTTGATATGCAGGAC
>CAUJKI010000127.1 GCA_963205015.1 Pseudomonadota bacterium | reverse complement strand
CTAGGTGGCGGCCTGGGCGCGGGTGCCGATAGATATTCCGATCGTAGCGCTGGCGGCGCGGCTCGCGTGCTCCAAATGCGGCTATCCGGCAGGATATCTTCATTTGCACAATTCAGCAGTGAAGCGTCACCGCTAATGCGGCGCCGCTTCACCTGATGGATCATCGGCATCGGCGCCGCCGCACCTTCACCTGTCAAAGCGCCGCGGATCAAATCACTACTTGGATTTTCCGTCGCTGGCGTCGTTCAACTTGTCGTCTTTGCTGCCCTGACTGGTGATCTTGCCTTCGTTGGGTCTCGTATTGGTATCGCCGCCGGTGCCAGTGCTCGTGCCGGTGCTCGTGCCAGTACTTGTATTGAAGATCGCGTCAAGCATAAGTATCTCCATTGGTCAGTGGTAATGGCGCAACCTAGCACGTGAGACGCGAGATTTCCTAGTTGCGATGGTTCAAAACGAATTGGAGTCTAGACATGATGGGCATAACGCAGACTTTTGCATTGTTGATTATGATGTTGATCGAACCGGCTCACACGTCACCCCGCAACGGTCGGTTGATATTGGTCTGCACCCCAGGTCCTGACACGATCCAAGCTTGCGAAGCCAAAGGCGGCAAGTTCGACACGCTCAATTGCAAGTGTGTCGGAAGAAAGCCTGCGAACTCGCACCAGCAATCTGGGCGTCTCCAATTCCTATTGCGCTGACGTAGAGACATCGCTCCAAATGTCGGTTAGAGGCAATATGAAGGCCGGCCGAAGCGGGCCTCTCGTCTCGACAATCTGCGCTATCGTGATCAGAACCCGACCACCTTAAGCGCGCTGTTCTTCCAAGCCTCGCTCTCGCGCACGTAACCCATCAACACTTCGAGCGACTTGTGCCGCGTGTGCTTGGCGAGCTGCGCGAGCGGGATGTCGGCCGCCGTCGTCGCGAAGCCGGCGCGCATGGAGTGGCCCGAGAACATACGCACGACTGTCGGCGGATCCGGCTGTGCGGAATCGACACGCCGGAGCGCGACCAGCCCGGCTATGCTTCAGCGCTCCGCGCGCTTACGGCGCTCGCTGCTGTCGAAGAGCTCAGGTGCATTCCTGTGGGCGCGGGACCGTCTGCGACGGCCGGTGAGATGATCGCCCGCGGACACGCGTGCGATCTGACGCAATTCTCTAGAGGGCACTACGTGCGCAAGCGAAGTGGGCGGGCCTGTTGAGAGCAGCTCTAAGCAAGCTGCTGGACGTCCCCTGGCTTCAAGCCACGCCTCAGCACTAAGCTCTTCTCGGCGATGCCAAGCACGCCCTCAACTGCCCACGTTCCTGGAACAGCATCCTTTACGGCATTGATCGCGTCGCTATCGGTCGCGCAGACAGCCACTAGAATGGCAATGGGCGCGAGATTGCCATCGCCCGCAGGCAGACGAACCTTCACTAGATAGGCATCCATCGTGCTTGTCCTCCTTTAATGCGCGCTCGTTTTGTCCTGCACGCGTCGTCAGTCTCGCCAATCTCTCGATAGCAAACCAATCGCAGCGCGCGCCATTGTTCTGCGTTCGGCAGCCCGCGTATACACCTCGGCCACCTTCAGGCTCCGCCAGTTGAAGATCGCCATGAGTTGCAGGGAGGTCGCGCCCTTCTCCGCAGCACGTGCGGCGCCGGCCTTGCGCAGGCCATGAGCCGAACAGTGATACAGCCCCGCTTCATCGCAGCGCTCGCGGAACCAGCCGCCGAAGCCTGCTGCCGTGAAAGGCTTGCCGTACTCCGTCACGAGATATGTGAGGTGTGCGCTGGGATATGCGGCCAGCTCATCAGCGAGGATGGGCAGCAGCGGGATCTCGATATTCGTCACGCGCCGGCGCCGGCCTTTGACCTGGCGCTTCTTGATCCACGGTTCCGTCTCGCCTTGCTCATTCAGCAGCACAGTCTCGTGCTGCTTGCCGAGACCGACAACATCCGATCGGCGCACGCCGGTATAGAGCAGCAGGGCGAGCGCAAGCCGAGCCTTGGTGCCACGCCGGTGGCGCTTCTCGAATTGCTGCACCTCTGTCTCGGTCCACGTATGCCATCCGTCCGATGCGTTGGGCACGTTGGAGAGCTTGGCGGCCGGGTCGTTTGCCATGATCGGCAGCTCGTCGTCCTCATCGCAAGTCGCCCATCTGAACAGGCCGCGTAAGGCGCGCACGCGATTGTAGGCAGCGCCTGGTAGGCCGGCATTGGCTTTTCGGTCGCGCAGTACGCGGCAGGCCTTGCTGGTCATCTTCGGGAGTGGGAAATCGCGGTAGATCTCGGGTTCGCCCGGGACGACCGGCTCATTCAGCATGCGCTCGAATACGCCCTTGCGGGTGCGCTGTCCGTCGGCCTCAAGGGCGAGGAAGTCGGGTCCTTCGCGCATGTAGCGCTTCACAAGCCAGCCAAAGGTGTTCGGCTGGAGATGATGATCGGGTGCAGGTTCGGGCGCTGGCGAGACGCCCATCTCCGATAGGCTGACCAGTTCGCTGTAGCGTCGGAAGAACTCTTCCGAGCCGACAGGCTCATGAATGCGAACTTTCGCGCTTCTCTTGGTGCCTCGCCGCCAGAAGTAGACGCGGACGTTGCCGTGGCGATCAGTGTCTTTGTGAACCCACCTCAGCCGGAGCTCCGTCGCTGTTTCGTCGTTCATAGCGATACGCGGTCCCAGACACTGCTGGTTGAAGCAGCAGGATCGGCCGTTGTCCCGTCATCATAGGGGATACGAGCAAAATAGGCGTCGATATCGAGGCGATCCCACACCTTGCGTCCCCGCAACTTCCGTGGCCGCGGCATCACTCCTTCTTCAACGAGGAGATCGAAAGTCGGGGGTGACACGTTGATATAGGTGGCCGCCTGAGCGCGGCTGAGGCCGCGAGGCTGAATGCCCGAGCGTGCCAGCATTTTCAGTTCGTCAGACTTCCGCATGGTCACCCTCCGTCTTTGCTCTCAGCGACTGCTGGGACCGCTTGGATCTATCGCGCGCTCGATCCGCTGTTGGGGCGAGGAGAGCGCTGGGACATGACAATCACGCATCACTCTGTCCTCCTCAATACGAGCCGCTCGACATGCGTCAGCAGGAGTTCGAGAAAATCCTCATGGATGATCGTCTCCTTGATCTGATGCCTCGCCATGTCGACGACGATTTGGATATCCGCGATTGACCTGACGTCGAACATGACTACGTCGTCCTCGACGCGAAGCAGCTCGCTGAGAGCGTTGTCCCGCTTCTCGTTCATTGTGGCGCGGCGCGCGCCGCCCGCCCCCCGCCCCCTTGGAGCGATCGCAGGCATTATCTAGGCGCACAAATGCCTTGCGGAGCGCTTCCCTTTGCTCAAGCAGGTTCTGCAACTTTCGTGAAACCGATTTCTGCTGGCAGCGCGACGGCCGCATCGGCGCGGGGCGATACGAAAGATCATCGTGCTTTTGGGTGATTGTCGTGGTCCATCGGCCCTCCTGGGCGAGGTCTTCCTCTGCATGGGACGTTCTCCGGTGGTTGGGGATAGAAAGAATTGTGATCAGCGCGAGCCTGTGAGCGCTGGGGTTAGGCGCAGGAAGCGCTCGCAAATGAGCAGCGGCAACCGACCGAACATGCCGTGGTCGACAACCTCTTGATGGTAGGCGAGCTCGACCTGCAATCTGAGTTCGGCAATCGTGCGAGGCTCGAAAGCGACCATCTCTGACTCGAGATTGTTTATGACGCTCATCGTTGCATCGAGGCGTTCGTTATGGGCCCAGTAGTCGCTTTCGACATCGGCGGCGTCAACGGCGGCCTCGTAGACTTCAGCTATGTGTGCGAGATCCGCGCGGCCCCGCCTGCGCCAATACTGGGGCCCATGGTGCAATCCCTTGAAGTCTTGACGCTCAATGCTCTCGGGGACGGGCGGCCGATTGCTCATCGCTCCTCTGGCGATTTTCAAGAGGCGATCCTGTTCGGCTCGCGCTGCGAGCAATCTCTCTCTTGCGGTGAGCAGTTCTGGCGAGATTGGCGCCTCAGCGCTGGCCGAAAGGGGCAATGATGTGCCTGCGACAGCGCCGCCAGCGAGACCGCTCTGCCATGCGCGGCGGTGGACTGCATTCCGTTTTCGACTAGTCATACAAAGTTACTCCATCGTCTGGTCCACACGATAAATGTCATCTGTCGTATTTCGACAGTTACAGATATAAACTACGCTCCCGGTCGGAGCAACGTTTTCCTACTGATCTGGCGTTTAGCGACAGGTTGTGTTAAGCAGCGCGAATGATCACCCCCGCACAGTGCCGCGCCGCTCGCGCGCTCATCGACTGGTCTCAACAGGAACTCGCGGACGCCGCCCGAGTTGGTGTCGTGACCGTGCGCCAGTTTGAAGGAGGCGGCACCCAGCCGAGAAACGCGACGCTAGATGTCATCCGGCGGGCATTCGAGGAAGCCGGGGTCTTTTTCGTGGACGAGAACGGCGAGGGGGCGGGCGTCCGCCTGCGGAAAAGGAAAAAGAGCTCGCGGGGGTAGTTATTGACGCGCGCCCGGGGCGCGCATCCCTGCTGCCATGCGACTGAATTTGGCTATGCTCACCGGCGTCCACCGTGTTGGCCCAGGGGATTTTTGATGTCAAAGACGTCGGACCTGGAGAAGCTCGCGCGAGCCGGGATACAAGCGCGGGGACTTTCGCGCACGTTGGCCGCAGCATATGTCAACGTCAGTCTGCCGACCTTCAACGCCCTCGTTGGGCAAGGCCTCATACCCCGTCCTCGGGCGCTTCTGAGCCGTCGTGTGTGGGACCGCCTCGAGATCGACGCCTACTTCTCCAGGCTACCTTACGATGATGGCACGCTAGCAAGCGCGTCGAGCGAAGGTGACATTTGGGACCAAGCGTCGGTATGACAGACGGTGGCAGCTCCGATAAGCCTCCACAAACGCCGAAGCAGACGGCGATGGAGGTCATCACAGAAATCGCCAAGGCCCTCGCTCGCAAAGCCGCAGCTGAGGATGGCGAAGCCGAGTTAGCGGCGGCACGAGCAGCGGGAGATCGAGGCGGGCACTCCTCCGATCCGGCCGAGAGCAATTTGCCTTTGCCGGCGAAATCTGGCCGACGCCCCGCCCGTTTCACCGAAGCCGACATTAAGCGAGCGATTGCTGGCGCCCAGAAGGCCGGGCTCCCGATAGCGCAGGTGCGGATTGATCCCGCTGGAAACATCACCGTTGAGATTGGTGAGCCAATGATGGACGTCGTGCGCGCTGAGAGAGGCTGGGACGAAGCTCAAGGGATCAAGCGACCTGTTACCCGCAGCGTTACCCGGAAGAAGCGCTAGGATTGCGAGGGTGGCTCTAAATTATTGATATCCCTGGTGAGCGGGGTGGGGATCGAACCCACGACCATCTGATTAAAAGTCAGATGCTCTACCACTGAGCTACCCGCCCTTGAGTGCGATTGCCGGCCAACAGCGGCGCCGCGTGCACATCAAAGACAATCACACTCCAAGCCTACGATGGGCGCATGGTCTGAGCTCCGGGCGGGGCGTATAGGCTCCCGTTTGGAACGATCATGCTCCGGCGCCGTGATTACAGGGCTTTGCCGACGATAGCAACGCCTGAGCCGGCCCCGAAGATGCGGCGGCGTGGGGCTATCCGGCCACACGCGCCGTCTGGGCATGGGCCCGCTTTTCGCGGCGACGCTGGACGGAGGACGCGATGCCCATGGCCTCCCGGTACTTGGCGACTGTCCGGCGCGCAATGTCGATCCCCTCCCGCTGGAGGATATCGACGATCTGATCGTCGGAGAGCACGGCTGTCGAGGGTTCCGCATCGATCAGCAGCTTGATGCGATGCCGCACCGATACGGAGGAGTGCGCGATCCCGTTGTCGACCGAGGCAATGGCCGAGTTGAAGAAATACTTCATCTCGAAGATGCCGCGGTTCGTCGCCATGTATTTTGACGAGGTGACACGGCTGACGGTCGACTCGTGCATCTTGATGGCGTCGGCGACGGTCTTGAGATTGAGCGGCCTCAGATGCTGCACGCCGTGCACGAGGAAGGCGTCCTGCTGGCGCACGATCTCCTCTGCGACGCGCAGGATCGTGCGCGCGCGCTGATCGAGACTCTTCACCAGCCAGTTCGCCGTATTCAGGCACTCGAGAAGGAAGTCCTTGTCGCGCGACTGCGGCGCCACGTTGCGCGCGACGCGCGTGTAGTAGGCGCGATTGACGAGGACGCGGGGCAGCGTTTCGCTGTTCAGCTCGACGTGCCAGCTTCCGTCGTTCGCCGGCCGCACGAGCACGTCGGGAACAACAGTCTGCACCGGAGGGCCGCCGAACGCATTGCCGGGCTTCGGGTTTAGCGCCCGGATCTCGGCGATCATGTCGGTGATGTCCTCCATGTCCGTGCCGAGAATGCGCTTGAGCTGACGCAGGTCGTGCGATGCCAGAAGGTCGAGATGATCGAGGAATTTGGCAATCATCGGGTCGTAGCGGCCGCGCTCCTTGAGCTGCAGCGCGAGACACTCCTTGAGCGACGTCGCCATGACGCCCGGCGGGTCGAACGTCTGCAGCGTGGCGAGCACGGCTTTGACCTTGGCTGGCGCGGCGCCGAGGCGCTCGGCGAGCTCGTCGAGATCGGCGCGGAGATAGCCGGCCTCGTCGACGAGATCGATCAGGTAGCCGCCGATCATGCGTTCGACGGGGTCGCTGATCGCGAGCTGGAGCTGGTTCGCGAGGTGGTCGCGCAGCGAAACATCGCTCGTGAGGATCGACTCGAGGTCGGCGTCCTCGCCCTCAAGCGAGCCGGACTGGCGCGCGCTCGACCACGAGCTGCCCGCAAGCAGGCCCGCGATGTCCTGTGGGCTCTCCTCGGCAAAAGCGACGTCGCGGTCGACGTCGAGGTCGCTTGCCGTGGTTGTCGTGTCGGCGATCAGATCCAGCCGCACGGTTGAGGCGTCATCGCCGCTGCCGAAGTCACCACCGTCGTCAGAGTCGCCGTCGGCATCGTCGTATTTCTCGGAGACCGCCTCAGTGGGGCTGACGACGGGCTCGTAATCCTCATCGCGCTCGAGCAGGGGATTGCGCTCGAGCTCGGCATCGACGAACTCGTTGAGCTCGAGGTTGGAGAGCTGCAACAGCTTGATCGCCTGCTGCAGCTGCGGCGTCATGACGAGCTGCTGGCTCTGGCGGAGCTCGAGCTTCGTCGTAATCGCCATACGAACTTTCCCCAACCGCTGCCCCGCGATGCCCTACACCGCGCAGGAAACCACTCGGATACCCGCGGCCTTCATTGCCGGCCACGTATCGCAGCCGGCACTCTAGCCGAGAAACGTAAACAGCCTTGCGTGCCAAGGGGGTGTTCCGTCGAAAGTCGTGCCCCGATTTGAGGCAGCGCTTAACCGAACATGTCGCCGAGGTACACCCGGCGAACGTCCTCGTTGGCAATGATTTCCGAGGGACTACCTTGGGTCAGAACCTGACCGTCCGCAATGACATAGGCGCGGTCGACCAGGCTCAAGGTCTCGCGGACGTTGTGATCGGTGATCAATACACCCAAGCCCCTTTGCGTAAGGTACCGCACGAGCTGCTGAATTTCGCCGACGGCAATGGGGTCGATGCCGGCGAATGGTTCGTCCAGCAACATGAAGACGGGGCGCGAGGCGAGTGCGCGGGCGATTTCGCAACGCCGCCGTTCGCCGCCGGAGAGGGCAATCGAGGGGCTTTTCCTGAGGCGGGTGATGCGGAACTCCTCGAGCAGCTCGTCGAGCTGCTCGCGCCGCCGCCGGCGGTTGGGCTCGACCAGCTCCAGCACGGCCATGATGTTCTGCTCGACCGTCAGGCCCCGGAAGATCGATGCCTCCTGGGGGAGGTAGCCGATGCCGAGACGGGCGCGGCGATACATCGGCAGACGGGTCACGTCCTGGCCGTTAATGGTGATGCGGCCGGCATCGGCCGGCACGAGGCCGGTGATCATGTAGAAGACGGTGGTCTTGCCGGCACCATTGGGGCCGAGAAGGCCCACGGCCTCGCCGCGGCGCACGGCGAGGTCGACCCCGCGCACCACGAGGCGCCGCTTGTAGGACTTGCGCACACCGACGGCCGTCAGCCAGCCCTCGTGGCCATCCGCGTCGACGTAGCCATGGGGCTCCTCCGTCTCCTCGTCATACGCGCCGTTGTGCTTCGGGCTGCGACCGAGGCCGAGCCGCTGCAGCCAGCCGTTCCGGGTCATGAAGGGATCCGCCTGGCAAACGTCATTGCGAGGCTCCCGGCTCGGGGGGCCGCGTGGTCGAGGACTGCCAGGAGGACTGGCCGGTGCCGCGCGGTGGGGCCGAAGGCTGACCGGGGGGTGACGGTGACGTCGATCCGGTCGTGGGGGCGTTGCGAACGGCGGGCGGGCGCTTGGCGTCCTTGGGATAGAAGACGGCGCGCACGCGCGGCCTGGACGTACAGGTCTGGCCGGCGACGCAGGGGACAGTGCTCTCCGGTGTCGGTTGTACCGCTGTGGCCTGCGCACCGCCGGTCTCGAAGCGGGTGCGGCCGGACGTCAGGTCCATGATCAGCTTGGAGCCCTCGACGACGTTCTTGCCCTGATGGACGATGACCCGGCCACTGACGGTCGCAAAGTTGGCGGCGGGATCGAAGTCGGCCGAGTCGCCCGTCACCTTCTGGCCGTCCTTGCCGGTGATGACCACGCCATTCCTTGCTTCGATCTTCTTCAGGCTGGCGGCGCCCGCCGCATCGCTGCCCTTGGGCGCCGCTGCCAGCAGCGAGGTCTGCCCCTGGAAATAGGCGGTAAGGCTCGGCGTGCGGATCACGAACTCGCCCTGCTTGGCGACAACGTTGCCGGTGAAGTGCGCATTGCGGCGCGCCTCGTCGAAATCCAGCGCTGCCGCGTCGATGTCGATCGGCTGGTTCGGGTCGGTCCGAAAGGCACCGACGACGCCGTTGCTCTCGCTGGCTTCGGCTGTTGGGGCCGGCGCGCGCGTGCGGGACGCGGGCTGCTCGGTGCGGTAGAGAATCACGTTGATGCGGCCGTTGCCGCGCGCGCTCTCAGGGGGACTGTCGAGGCGGGCGCGGCCGTTGGCGCGATCGATGGCCAGGCGTTCGCCGCGCAGGATGTTGCGGCCCTGATAGAGCACCACGGCGCCCTCGAGCGTGATGCGATCCGCCTTGTGGTCGATCTCGGCCATCGTACTGGTGGCCCGGCGATCGATCCCGGAGGTCATGTCCACGGGCCCCGTCAGCGTCGTGCGCTGGACCTCGGCATCATGGTGTAGCGCCGTGGCGGTCGCACGGTCCGCATCGCGCGTCATTACGACGCCGCC
>CAUJKI010000126.1 GCA_963205015.1 Pseudomonadota bacterium | reverse complement strand
GACCTCATAGGCGCGCGCACCCTCACGCGGGCGGACGCCAGCCTTGCGGCCGATGGCGACGAGGTCGTCGTGCGAGAGGCAGGTGCCGACGATCGAGCACTGCAGGCCGCCCTGGATCTCCCAGATCTTGTGGCGAGAGGCCTGGCGCACCGGCGGCTCGACCGCGAGCGGCGCAATGCGCAGATCAATGGCCGGACGCGCAAGGGACGGACCAAGGTCGGACCTTCTCGTGCGGTCCTGCATTCGGCTGCTCGCTCTGCGGTTCAGACCGGCTCGTCGGCGGAGACGCGCAGCTTCCTACGCCCGGCCATCCGTGCGAGCTGCTTCTTGGTGGCCGCGCTGCGGTAGGGACAAACGAGCCCCTGCTTCTCCAGGCGCTCCATGGCCGCGTAGATCGTCTCGACGGCGACCGGTGCGCACGAACAGCAATTGAAGCGATGGTTGAGCGTACGATAGACGAGACCCGGCGTCGGGATCGGCGCATCGGGCAGGTTCAGCAAATACAGGAGCGCCCTGCCGATGTCCGCATCGCTGATCACATTGCAGTGGCAGACAATCATGACAAACGCTCCGGCCGGGCGCGCCCACCGAGCGCACAAATCTTGCGCTGACCATCGAGCAGCCGCATCGGCCAATCGGCGGACAACTCGAGGCCGTTCTCCCTGAGCGTCGCAGCGAGCGCGCAAGACTGGCCCATCACATCATCGCAGTCGCAGTTCTCGAGCAGCGCTTTCGTGCACGCCTGCAGGGCGGGGCAGACCCCATGCTGCATCGACGCGACGAGCGAGACGGCAACGCACTCATCGCGGCAGAAGCCGCGGCACGGGCCAGGAAAGACCTCGATCTCGCGCTTGCTTGCCGCGGTAATCGCGCGCACCCAGCATGAAAGATCGCCAACGATCCGTCGCGCAACCTTGGGCCCGAGCTCGGCCTCGAAGAGTCGCCACGCCTGTTCCCAGCAAGCGATATCGCTCGTCTGGTAGCCGGCAACCCAGTGCCGGAACCCGAGCGCCACGAGCCGATCGGCACCGGAGAGATCCGGCACGTAGCTGAACCGCGCCGGCCCAGCCACTGCATCGTCCCGATCCTTGACCATCGTCGTCATGACGCAACTGCCGTTCGGTAGCGCCTATCCATGGAACCCGCCGTCAACCGCCGGGGCCCGCGTCGAACTTGACCGTGTCCACCAGCTCCGAGGCCCTCTTGCGCTGAGCCGCGATGGCGGCGAGCGGCAGCTTGTCGGGGACGAGCTTACCCCAGCTCAGCACCAGCTCGGTCGGCGGCACATTCGGGTCGATCGGATACTCGCTGTTGGCCTCGGCATAAAGCTTCTGGCCCTCGTCAGAGGCAAGGAACGCCATGAGCTTCAGCGCGGCGGCCTTGTTCGGCGCGCTCTTGATGAGCGAGACGCCGGAGACATTCACGTGCGTGCCGGTCGTCGCGGCATCGGGAAAGATGATGCGGACGCTCTCCGCCCATGCCTTCTGCTTCGGATCCTTGAGCATCGCCGCCATGTAGTACGTGTTGGCGATCGCGATATCGCAGAGACCGGCCTGGACGTCGCGAACCTGCTCGCGGTCGCCGCCAGCCGGCTTGCGCGCGAGGTTGTCCCTCAGGCCCTTCAGCCATGCCTCCGCAGCCGCCTCGCCCTTGTGGGCGATAACCGAAGCGATCAGCGAAACGTTGTAGACGTGCTGGCCCGAGCGGGTACAGATCTTGCCCTTCCACTTCGGATCGGCCAGCTCTGCGTACGTGATGGCGTCCTGCTTGACGCGCTCCTTCGAGGCGTAGACGACGCGCCCGCGCAGCGTGAGCCCGAACCAGTGCCCCTCGGGATCGCGGAAATTCGCTGGGATCGCGGCCAGCTCCTTCACGTCCGCCACGTTCACGGCCGCCGTGAGGCCCTTCTCCTTGGCTTCGGTGAGCCGTCCGATATCGACCGTGAACAGCACATCCGCCGGGCTGTTGGCGCCCTCGGCCTGGATGCGCTCCTCGAGACCCGCATTGGCATAGACGACGTTGGTCTCGATGCCGGTCTTGGCCGTGAAGGCCTTCAGCAGGGGATCGATGAGCTGCGGCTGGCGATAGGAGTAGATATTGACCTTCTCGGCGGCCGAAACGGCGCTCACGGTCAAAGAAGAAACAGCAAGAGCCGCAGCCAGTAAGCTGACGCCGGCGGGCAGTCTCATGACAAGCTCCAGTGTCTCGGGAGTCAAGGTCCCGGGTCTGAGCGGTTTAACTGTACTGTACAGGTAGACAAATACCTACGCCCGCGACCCTGTCAAGGGTCCGGATCAAAGCATCTAAGCGATTGGAATTCTTCTAAATACAAAGTGCCCGGGAGCCGCCGCGCGAGGACTTCGCGAAGACCCTAGCGGGTCACGATTTTGGCAGTGTCGAGCGTGACGGTCGCTCGACGCGTACCGCGCGCGCAGCGGTCGCCTGAAGCGGCTTGCGAGACGATTTGCCGCGCGATTTGGCGGACCCGCGACCGCGCGTCGACGACTTCGAAGTGTCGGCAGGAACAGAGCTCTCGCGCGCGACCATGTCTGCAAGAGAATGGCGATCGAGTACGGCGATGAAGGCCTCGAGTGCATCATCGAGTACGCTCGTCACTCCCGCGCCGGTATCCAGTGCCGGCTCGGTGGTCTCCATTGCGCGCACGATGTCACCTATGAAGATCGCGTCGGCGGGACGGCTCAGGCGAATGCCGCCGTGACGTCCGCGTACGGCGGCCGTGAGCCCCGAACGCGAGAGAATGTGCACGATCTTGAAGACATTCTGCATGGTGATGTCGAGCGACGCGGAGAGATCGACGACCTTCACCAGCGCGCCCTCGGCGCGAGCGCAGGCAATCAGGATCCGGATGGCATCGCCGGTCGATTTATTGAGCCGCATGGTGCCAGAGCCTCGATAATTCCAACATTGCCCATCTAGCCTTCAATCGGTGCCGGCCAATCCTGCGTGCAATTGGTGGCCAGCTAGAATCTTTCTAGCGTACATGAAGCCCCTTGGCGAGGCAGGGCGAAAACGAACGCAGTACTGCCAAAGACTGGTCCTGGCGTCACTTGGTCAGGATCAGCTTGCCGTTCGACGTGACGCGCAGACGGTATTCCGCCCCATTGTGGATGATAATGGCCTCGCGCCGCCCCCCGAGCAGGTCGGCAAGCTCAATGCGGATCGGGTCTTGGCCGCGAGGTGCCCCCCCGGCAGTGGATTGAGCCCCTTCGGGGCTCTTCGAGATCATCACCAAACTCTCCCAGGCCTTGTAACACCGCATCCATTGTATACTTGACTCACTTGGTCAAGAAAATAAGTCGAAGCTGCTCTGCCGCAGGGCGGACATGCTATCCTCGGCCATCACCGCACAGGCCGTCAGCCGATCCCGGGAGCTCACGATGTACATCGCCATGAACCGATTTCGCGTCATCAAGGAGCGGGCGAAAGACTTCGAGCAGGTTTGGACAAGCCGCGACAGCTATCTCCATGAGGTACCGGGCTTTGTCGCTTTCCACCTGCTGCGCGGCCCCGAGCACGACGACTATCAGCTCTATGCCTCTCACACGATCTGGCGGAGTTATGAGGACTTCGTCGGCTGGACGAAGTCGGAGGCCTTCCGCAAGGCGCACGCGCGGGCCGGCAACGAGAGCACCCAGACACTCGTCGCCGGCCCCGCGCAGTTCGAGGGCTTTCAGGTCGTGCAGGAAGTGAGTCCCGACGGCACTAAGATCCGTCACGCCAAGGATTGATCGAGCAATCGGAGAACAAGATGTGCGATACGCTCACGCAAGCGGAGAACAAAAGATAAACTTGCGGTCGACCAAATCATCGAATCAGCGCATGTTCTTTCTACGTTCTCCGCCGCATCAGAGCCCCACGGATCCCCGCCATGCGCACCTATCTCGTCTCCTACGACCTCACCAATCCCGCCATGAACCAGCCCTACCTCGCTGACGCGATCATGAGCCTCGGGGAGGCCTGGGCGCGGCCGCTCGCCAACGTGTGGTACCTGCGCACGGACACGAGCCAGGACAAGATTGAGGGCCGTCTCGCACGCCTCCTCGACGAGCACGATGGCTTGCTCGTACAGGCGGTGCGCGAGGAGGCGGCCTTCCGCAATACCGGCCTGCGCTGGTTCCGCCGCCGCCGGCGCGAGGAGACTGCCGACGCCAGCAACGTCGTCGCCTTCCCGGCACCCGCCGATGCAGCGTTCCCGCAAGGTGACGTGCTGGACGAGCCGGCGCCGCTCAGGGTCGCCAGCTGAGGAAGTTGGCGATCAGCGCGAGGCCGAGGCGCTGGCTCTTCTCGGGATGGAACTGCGTCCCCGCGAGGTTCTCGCGCGCAACCATGGCCGTGACCGGCCCGCCGTAGTCGGTCACGGCCACGAGATCGGCGGGATCGGCCGGCGTCAGGTGATAGGAGTGCACGAAGTAGGCGTGCAGCCCATCCGGGCCGGTCGCAATCCCTTCGAGCAGCGGATGCGGCCGGCGGACATCCAGCGTGTTCCAGCCCATATGCGGAATCTTGAGTGTCGGGTCGGCCGGCCGGATCGCATCGACCTCCCCGCCGATCCAGCCAAGCCCCTCATGCACACCATGCTCGAGTCCGCGGCTCGCCATGAGCTGCATCCCGACGCAGATGCCGAGGAATGGCCGGCCTTTCTGGCGCACAGCACGCTCCAGTGCATCACGCATGCCCTCGATGCGATGCAGGCCCCGATAGCAGTCGGCGAAGGCGCCG
>CAUJKI010000125.1 GCA_963205015.1 Pseudomonadota bacterium | reverse complement strand
CCCACCATAACCGACGCGAGCGTCGTGCTCGGTTATCTCAATCCGCACACCTTTGGTTGCGGCGAGCTTACCCTTCATCCCGAACTCGCGGAGGAGGCACTGGCACGGGTCGCAGGACGGGTTGGCCTCACCGTCCCCGGTCTCGCAATCGGCATGCATCGCGTCTTGAACGCCAGGATGGCGGATGCGATGCGCCTCGTGTCGATCAAGCGTGGCTTCGATGCACGCCGCTTCGCTCTACTGGGCCTCGGGGGAGGAGGACCGGTACATGCCGCGGCTCTTGCGCAGATTCTCTCGATGAGTTGCGCAATCATCCCGCCGCTGCCGGGTGTGCTCTGCGCGACAGGATTGCTGGCCGCCAACATCGAGCACGAGCACTCGCGCACGCTTATTCAGGCTGCCGACACGCTGGATCCCGTTGCGCTCGAGGAAGCCTACCGGAGCGTCCTCGCGGAGTGTGCGGCCCGCATGAAGGAGGAAGGTGTGGCGCCCTCAGCAGTTCGTACAATGCGCTTCATCGATGCCCGCTATGCCAGTCAATCGTACGAGCTGCAGCTCTCCGTGCCGGACGGTCCGATTACACGCGCAACGATTGATGCGCTCGTCGCTGACTTCCACGCAATGCATGAGCGCGTGTATGGCCACGCGCAAAGAGCCCAACCGGTCGTCTTCGTGACGATCTATGGCGTTCAATCGCACAAAGTGGCCGATCCGAAGTTCATTGGCGAGGTCGGGAAGGGCAATCTGGACGACGCCAGAAAGGGCGAGCGTCGATGCATGTTTGTCGAGTCCCAGGGATTTCTTTCCACGCCGGTGTTCGAGCGGGTGCTCATCCCACCCAATCAGCCGATCATCGGCCCAGCCATCATCGAACAACAGGACACGACGACAGTCGTGCAACCCAAGCAGTCGGTTCAGGCCGATGAGATCGGCAACCTGATCATTACGAGTATCGCCTGAGCCATGCAGTCCGAGAGTCTTCGAATGACCACGATCGCAACCAAATCCGAGCAACTCGATCCGATCTTTCTCGAGGTCGTCCGCAACAAGCTGTCCGTGATTGCCGATGAGATGGAGCTTACGCTCCTCAAGAGCTCCTTCTCCTCCATCATCAAGGAGGCGCTGGATGCTTCGGCCGCCGTTTTCGACGGCAAAGGGAATACAATTGCACAGGCGTCGGCCATCCCGACGCATCTCGGCAGCCTGATACCTGCCGTACGGAAGATCATCGAGCTTTACACGGGCAAGATGGATGACGGCGATATCTTCGTTCTGAACGATCCCTACCGTGGCGGCACCCATCTTCCCGATATCTGCGTCATCTGTCCCGTATTCCAGGAGGGGCATCTGATCGCGTTCACGGCGAGTATTGCGCACCACCAGGATGTGGGAGGCAAGACACCCGGGAGCACACCGCCGGATGCAACCGAGATCTTTGCCGAAGGTCTGATCATTCCTCCGCTGAAGCTCTATCGAGCCGGCACCAGAAACGACGACGTGTACCAGTTCATTGCCAGCAACGTCCGCATTCCAGACATGCTCGAAGGCGACGTGGAGGCGCAGGTGGCGTGTGCTCTCAACGGCCGTCGCCGGTTGCGCGAGCTGTGCGAGGACTATGGCACAGAGCCCGTCATGAAGGCGTTCGAGGCGCTTCAGGATCACGCAGAGCGTCTTACGCGTGAGGCGCTGCGGCCATTGTCGGGTCAATCCTTCAAATTCGTGGACTATCTCGATGACAACGGTATCGATCCGCATCGTCGGGTAAAAATCGCGGCATGCCTGACGTTCAAGGACGGAAGCGTCCACGTCGATTTTACCGGCACCGATCCGCAAACGAAGGGCGCATTGAATTGCGTGCCATCATCGACGATGGCTGGCGTCTATTATGCGATCCGCGCCGTTTGCGTGCCCGAGGCGGCGGTTAACGAAGGCGTACACCGTGCGATCTCGGCGACTTTGCCTGTCGGATCGGTGGTCAACCCCGTTCGACCTGGACCGGTCGCCGCACGCACGCTCACCGTGCGTCGCATCGTGAGCGTGATGATGGGTGCCCTGGCGCAGGCATTTCCCGGTCGCGTGCCGGCTGCTTCCGACGGGCAATCGAACTTCATCTATGTCGGTGGCTATGATCCAGACGAGAAGAAGCGCTATGTCGCTCTGCTCGGCATCCCCACTTCCGGCGGTACGGGGGGGCGACCCAACAAGGACGGGATCGACGTCATATCGTCCGATACTTCGAATCTCATTCGCTACCCGATCGAGGCGTTCGAATCGGAAACGCCGTTTCGCGTCAATTTTCTCAATCTATGGACGGACTCTTGTGGTGCAGGCCGCTACCGCGGTGGCCTCGGATACCATACCGAGGTCGAACTCCTCCGAGGAGAGTCGACGGTAACGCATCGCAGGGATCGACACGACTTTGCACCTTGGGGATTGCATGGCGGCACCGCCGCGGCCTGTTGCCGGACCCTGATCCACCGCCGCGACGGTACGATCGAAGAGATGCCCTCCAAGTTCATCACGACGATGTACGCGGGCGAGCGCATGGAGATCTTCACCTCGGGGGGCGGCGGATACGGCGATCCGCTCGAGCGGCCCGCCGAGGATGTCGCCCGTGACGTTCGTGGGAGGCGCATATCGGCCGAGGCTGCCGAAAAGCTCTATGGCGTGGCTTTGAACCGGCAAACGAGCCTGCCTGATCCGGATACAACAGAGAAACTGCGCACTCGCCTTCGTAAGGAGCGCGGCGACATATGTTGGATGTTCGATCGAGGCCTCAGCTACACGGAGCGACTTGGCGTGTCGCGTTATGAGAACTGAGCCGAAAGTGAACCTGTTCAGCAGCTCGACGCCGGGGATGATATGAAATTCGTTGTAGTTGGTGGCGGCATTGTCGGCGTGTGCTGCGCCGCGCATCTGCGCCGCGATGGTCATGACGTCGTTCTTCTGACGAAGGATGAGATCGGAAGCGTCACATCCAGCGGAAACAGCGGGTCCCTGAGCCCGGGGAGCTGCGTGCCGCTCAGTACGCCGGGGATCATCCTGCGCTCCTTGAAGTGGATCGGCTCGGACGGCCCGCTCCGCATCAAGTGGAGCTACCTGCCTCGGCTTCTGCCCTGGCTGACGCGTTTCGTAGCAGCAGCTCGCCCCGGGAAAATGTCGGAGATCAGTGACGCGTTGTACAGCCTGCACGGACCGGTCTTCGAGTGCTACGCGCCGCTGCTCTCTTCTGCACAATCCGCCGATCTCATTCGGCGCACCGGAAACATCATCGTGCACCGCAGCGCCGACGCAATTGCGTTGGATCGCATCGACTGGCGCGTCCGCCTTGAGCGCGGCGCCCATCTGGAGATTCTGGGACGCAGTGCCATCGAGGCAATCGCTCCGGGAGTCATTCCCGCATACGTGGCCGGTCTGCGCTCGCCCGAGCAAGGGTATACCGTCCAACCGCGACGCCTGGCCGAAACGATCGGGAGCAACTTCGTTGCCGCCGGCGGCGTCGTGCGCCGCGCGGACGTCCGACGGATCACGACCGATGGTAGCCGTGTGACGGGCGTGGAGACCGATCTTGGCACCGAGACGGCGGATGCTGTCGTTGTTGCCGCGGGGGTGTGGTCGAAAGCGTTAGTCTCGCCGTTCGGCGTCAAGGTCTCCCTCGAGAGCCAGCGCGGCTATCACATCAGTATTACCGATTCCGGCGTCGATCTGAAGGCGCCCGTATTGTTTGGCGACAAGCGCGTTCTGGTCACGCCGATGGAGACCGGCCTGCGGGTCGGAGGAACGGTCGAGTTCGGCGGCCTCGACGGCGAGCCGGATTGGGGCCGCGCCGATGGCTTGCTGAAGACTTTCAAGGAGCTGTTCCCGAATGCGCGCGCGGACAGCTACTCGCGCTGGTCGGGGCAGCGCCCCTGTACGCCCGATACCATCCCCATCATCGGCCGCGTCCGGGGAGTTCCGAATGTTTTCTGTGCCTTCGGTCACGGACACAACGGCATGACGAGCGCGCCGGTAACAGGGCGACTCATTGCCGAACTCGCGACCGGACGGACGACGCTGATCAACGTGCGGCCGTACCGCCCCGAGCGATTCTCTTGAAGACCCAGCAAACAAGAGTGCTCCACGAGCACCAAGCAGCGACAATCTCAAAGGAGTACGCAATGTCCAGCGCCAATGCAGAACTGGTTGCTCGCGGCCGAGATGTCTTTCCGGGCGGATCGCTTGGAACGTTCGTGTTGCCGGAAGACCTGGACATGGTCATCGCCCGCGGCGCGGGTAGTCGCGTGTACGACGCGGACGGCCGCGAGTTCATCGATTTCGTGCTTGGATCCGGGCCGATGATTCTCGGCCATGCGCCACCGTCGGTCGTGGAGGCCGTGCAGAGCCAGATTCAGCGCGGCAACAGCTACTACGCCATGAACGAGCCCGCGATTCAGCTTGCCGAGAAGATCAGATCGGCGGTGCCCTGCGCGGAGAAGGTCAAATTCTGCGGCTCGGGATCCGAGGCCACATTCTATGCCATGCGGCTCGCGCGCGCTGCGACCGGCAAGCCGAAAGTGCTCAAGTTCGAAGGCGCGTACCACGGCCACCATGACTATGTGATGATGTCCGTGACACCGAGCGCTACGCGCAACGAGACTTATCCCGTAGCCATCCCCGATACCGCCGGTATTCCAAGTGTCGTGCGCGATCAGGTGCTGGTGGCACCCCTCAACGACCTCGCCGCCACGAGGGAGCTGCTCGAGAAGAATGCGGATGAGCTGGCAGCGGTAATCATCGAGCCGCAGTGCCGGCTGATCGATCCGCAGCCGGGATTTCTCGAGGGGCTTCGCCGCATCACCAAGCAGCTCGGTATCGTCCTGATCTTCGATGAGGTCGTGACGGGATTCCGCTTGGCCTGGGGTGGCGCACAGGAATTCTATGGCGTCACGCCTGATGTCGCCTGTTACGGCAAGATCATCGGCGGCGGGTACCCGCTCGCCGCGATCGCCGGACGCGCGGATATCCTGGAGCTGTCGAATCCGCGCACCAAGGCTAAAGAGCCCCGCAACGCTTATGTCAGCGGCACGCTCAACGGCAATCCGCTGGCAGCCACGGCGGGCCTGGCGACCTTGATCGAGCTCGAGAAACCTGGAACCTATGACCGATTGAATTCGATTGGTACGCGTATGCGGGAGGGGTTGCGAAAGATTGCAGCCGGAAAAGGCATCGCCGCTCAGGTGCTGGGGGCCGGGCCAATGGCGAATATCTACTTTACACCTGAGCCGATCGTGGACTACCGGTCACTGCTCAAGCACAAATCCCAGATGGCATCAGCGCTAGGCCGGGAGCTTCTCGCGCACGGCATCTTCACCCATCTCTCGGCGAAGATGTACATGTCTCTGGCGCACTCCGATGAGGATATCGACACCGCATTGCAGGCGATCGATGTGATCCTGGACGCGAAGTGAAAGCCCAATCGGGTTGAATACACTTGCAGTACAATGAAGGGGCAGGGGCTTCTAGAATCGTGAGGCAACAAGCTCTGGAGCTGCCCCGTCGCGCGCGCGAGCCAACCGAAATCACGTCCTGCTGGATGATAGGGATGATGGGATCACTGTGAATTCCGCATCTCATCGCGTCACGAGCAGGAGAGAGAACTGCGGAATATAAGTCGTGAGAAAAAGCACGAACAGCATGACCAGGATCTGCGGCCAGATCACGCGCGAAATGCGAGCGAGGCTGAGGCCCGAGATCGCCATGCCGACGAAGAGGCAGTAGCCGATAGGCGGTGCCGCCATGCCGATCGCGACGTTCGTCACGATCATCGCGCCGAAATGAATCGGATCGACGCCGAACTTCGTCGCAATGGCCATGAGCATGGGACCGAGAATGACCATGATCGCAATCTCATCCATCACGGCCGCGAGCAGGAAGAACGCGATGTTGAGACCAGCAAGCGTCATCCACTTCTCACTGACCTGCGACGCAAGCCAGCTCGCAAAATCGGTGGCAATCTGCTCCTGAGCGATCAGGACGCCGAATCCTGCCGAGACCGCGATGATCGCCGTAACGATCGAGCTGGTGCGTACGGCACGCAGCGTGATGGCCGGAATGTCCTGCCACTTCATCTGGCGCTCGATGAAGAGGCCGACGAGGAGGGCGTAAGCACACGATATGCCGGCGGCTTCCGTCGGCGTAAAGACACCGCCATAGATGCCACCGAGCACGATGAACGGTGAGAGCAGCGCCCACTTTCCGCGCGCGAAAGCCTCGCGCAACTCCTGCCATGTCGCTTTCGGCTGCTTCGGAACATTATTGCGCTTGGCATGGACGTAGCAGATCACGAGCAAGCCGAAGGCGATCGCGAGTCCTGGCATGATCCCTGACAGGAACAGCTTGCCGATGGATTGCTCCGCGATCGTCCCCCAGATGACGAAAGCAATCGAAGGCGGGATGAGCGGCCCTAGCACGCCGGCGCTGACCGCGATCGAGGCCGCGAATGCCTTGTCGTAGCCTTCCTTGGCCATCGCCGGAATGAGGATAGAGCCGATCGCGGCGGTGGTTGCGGGCGCCGAGCCCGATATGGCGGCAAAGATCAGAGCCGCGACGACCGTGACCATCGCGAGCCCACCTGTACGGTGGCGAACGAGCGCGGAGGCGACATTCACCAGCCGCTGCGAAAGCCCGCCCGCAGTCATCAACTCGCCGGCCAGCATAAAAAGCGGGATGG
>CAUJKI010000124.1 GCA_963205015.1 Pseudomonadota bacterium | reverse complement strand
GAGTTGTCGCCCGCCTGTGTCGGCCGGGTGATGGCGACCGGGATGCATCTGCAGGGGCATGCTGACCCGCCGCTGTTCCGGCACGTGCCGGCAGCCGCGGCAGATGCACCTCATCGACGAAGTGCATGTGCAGGTGGATGTCCCGGTTCGTCGCCGCATCGTGCGCCGATTACCGCAGACGCGGTGGAGAGCCTGGTCATCGTCCGCGACAAACTGCAGCACATGCAGCCGTCGCGTGGAAAGAATCCGGCTCCGCCTTGGGTTCCAGGACAAGTCCTGCTTAGGAACCTCTGCGCAGGTGAGTACGCGGGAGGCCAGCCGCCTATGACCTCCACTTCCGCAGCACCGTGCCGAAGCGGCGGTCCACCGCGGCGAGCAGGTCCGGCGCCGCCGCCTCCAGCAGCGCGCGGTTTCCCGGCGCAAACTCGCTGACTCCGCCCTCCTCCGGCAGCTGCCGGGTCGCGTCGATCACGATCTTGTCCGTCTTGAGCGTGTCGCGCGCGGTCGGGTCGGTGATCAGGGCGCGCTGGCCCTCCAGCGTCCTGACCGCCCCGAGGGAACTCCAGCGCGAACCGAGGGCGAACATGACCGCGCGTTTGTCCATGACGTCGATGTCCTTGTCCACGACGATCACGACCTTGGCCACCGGCACGAATTTCGCGATCTCCATCCCGGCCTTCATGCCCTGCCCGGGCCCGGTCTTGTCCACGCTCACCACGTAGATGCCCATGGCGTCCTGCGCCAGCCAGGTCTCGACGACGGCCGGCACGGAGCGGCGCAGCAGGTGTTCGGAGAGGGCGTCGGCGGGCGCGGTCGCCATGCCGCGCTGGAAGCCCGTGTACATGTTGACGACCCAGGGATCGCCCCGGTGCGTGACGCAGGTGACATCGAGGAAGAAGTTCTCGCTCTTGCGCGCCCCGAGATAACCGAACATCTCGCCGAACGGACCCTCCGGCTGGCCCGGTACCTGCAGCGGCACCTCGCCTTCGATGATCATCTCGGCGTGCGCGGGCACGAGCAGATCGTTCGTCTCCGACTTCACGAGTTCGACCGGCTTGCCGCGCAAGCCGCCCGCGACGGCCATCTCGTCGATCGGCTTGTCGCCGAAGCGCGGGACCACGCGCGAACAGCTGATGAACCAGGTAACCGGGTCCTGGCCCAGGGCGATGGACACCGGCATCCGCTCCTCGCCGCGCGCCTTCGCCGCCATCAATGCCTTCCAGCCCGCCTGGCCCTCCTCCGGATTGAGGCCAAGGAGCCGCGGGCCCTTCAGCTGGCAGCGGTAGGTGCCGAAGTTGCTGCCGAGCACCGGGTCGTGGGTGAAGACCGAGGTCGCGTTGACGTAGCGGCCCGCATCGCCCGGAATGGTCTGGATGAAGGCGAACTTCGTGAGGTCGATGTCCGCGCCCTCGAGCACCACCTGCTTGCACGGCGCCGCCTCACGCGCGACGGTGACCGGCGGGATCGCCGGATAGCTGCCGTGCCCCTGCTGTAGCATCTGCGCACACTTTGCCTTCGCGCGGCGGTAGTTCGCCCTGCCATCGCCGGGAACCAGCGGTACGCCGAGCGTCACGGCGTCGGTGTCGAGGTTGGCCTGCAGCAGGCTCAGCAGCGGCCCTTGGAACCACCGGCCACCGATCTTCACGCGGTCGAACCACAGCGCCGGCACGCCCTCGAAGCCGTAGAGGTCGGCGGCGCGGCAGACCAGCCCCGTCGCCTCCCACGCATCCTGGTCCACCTCGGGAATGCGCAGCAGGAGCCCATGGGCCTCGAGTGCGGCCACGTAGTCGCGCAGCGAGTCGAAGGGCGGCTGCGGGGCGCCGCCCCGCGACGTGCCGATCGCGGCGCCGGCCGCCGTGGTGCCAAGGACCGCGAACGTCGAGCCGGCGGTCAGGAGTTCACGGCGGGAAAAGCTGGAATCGGTCATGGCGGGATGCCTCCGGGTCGTCGTCCGGCCTTCTTATAGCACCGTCGACGGCCGTGGCGAGAGGCGACCGGGCAGGCTGTCCACGGTTCGCGCAGCCCGTGGCCCGCCACACGTTGCCGCCCTGGCCGAACACAAGGATTCCGGCGGATTATTGAGACTTGCGTAAGTACATGACAGGGTCAGAATAACTCAGCTTGTTTCCAGAACGCCCGGACAAGAGTCGGGCGGCGCTGCATGGAGCGGAGGTTACCGCGCGCCCGCTGGGCGAGATTGCCGAGATCGTCGGCGCAGTAGTTGGGCATGGCGTGATGCTTGAGGTAACCCCCGACCGCGACCGAAAGAGCATGAAGTGATTGCGGCCGACAGGACGTCGTAACGCCTGGCCGCTTCGAAAACAAGCATCTCCTCACCGAGACGCACACTTCTCCGGAGTCAACCGCCCGTGCATGATGCCGGTGGACTTCGACTCCGCCAGCGGACAACAACTTCGAAACCTTCGACACGACACTTCATGTCCCACCTGAGGTCCGCGTTTTCCATAACGCAGCCGCACCAGTTTCGAGTGATTGACAGCAACCGGGGCGGCGGACTAGCGTGCTCCTGCACAAGAATCAACAGTTCGCGCATCCCTGTCCGGCGGAGGCGGGAGCGCAGGAGAAAGGCCAGTCATGCGACGGACGTTGCGGGGGATCTCGTCAATGGTGTTGCTGGCCGGCCTGGCCGGCCCGGCCGACGCCGCGTTGCTGAGCCGGCTTTCAGGTCAGGCGTATTACGACACGGTGCTGGACATCACCTGGCTGGCGGATGCGAACTACGCCTGGACTTCCGGGTACGACAGCGATGGCCTGATGAGCCTGGCTGCGGCGCAGTCCTGGATCGTCTCGCTGAACGTTGCCCAGCACCTCGGAGCGAGCGACTGGCGGCTGCCGGTGATCGTGGATACCGGCACGCCGGGTTGCAACTTTGGCTATACCGGTACCGACTGCGGGTGGAACGTGGACCTGTCGACCGGCGAGATGGCGCACTTGTACTACAGCACGCTGGGCAACATCGGCCTCTACGACACCAGTGGCAACCTGACGGGCTGCAGCCTGTCGTCGCCATGGTGCCTGACCAACACCGGTCCGTTCTCGAATCTCCGGCCGTACATCTACGCGTCAGGCACTCTCTATGCGCCCGATCCGAGTCTCGCCTGGCATTTCCACTTCGACAACGGCATCCAGGAGTACGACTACAAGGGCAGCGAGATGTTTGCGTGGGCCGTGCGCCCGGGCGACATCGGCCTGGTTCCGGTGCCCGGTGCCGTCTGGTTGTTCGGTTCCGCCCTGGGCGTGATGAGTGCGCTGCGACGACGATTGCGGACCCGGGTATAGCGACGCTTTGCTGATTCGCGGTTTAGAGTCCCATAGCGTCCATTCTTCGACGTGAACAGGGACATTGCGGGCGCCTTCAGGGAGCCTTTCCGACCCGCTGCTTGAGCAAGCTTTCGGCTGGAATTCCAAACTTGGTATGCGGACCCTCAATCATCCTGAGGGTCAGAGGCCGGCGTCGGCTCAAAACTTCATAGACCCGATTCATTCACCCGATGACGGTTTCCAGATCCTTCGCCGTCAGGCCTGACTGCTCCATCCGGCTTGACTTGTGCGTGCGCGACCTCAGGCGAAACCCGGCAAAGCAACCGCCTCCACCGCGAAGCGGAGCGTGTGCGAACCACCTGCTGCGCGTGCGATCAGGCTGTGGCGCGGTGCCGCACCACGCCGGTCAGGCCCAACAGGCCGGACAGCAGCAACCAACCCGCCGCAGGTAACGGTACCGCCGCGGGCGTGGCGGCATAGCGGTAGTCGAAATCGGTCGTCAGGCTCTGGGCCGAGAAATCGCTGATCAAGGTGTCACCCACCATCAACCCGCTGATACCGCCCCAACTTATGGTGTGCGCAAAATCTGAAGTGCAGGATGAATCCGCCGAACCGCTGCCATACGCGGATGCGCCACAACCATAGGCCTCAGCGTAACCAGCTAGCGTCAGATTGATGGTATTGCCCAGTGTCACGGGCACGCTATATGGGATTGAACCAAGCAGCCCACTGCCACTCAACACTGCGTCAGAACTGTGGATGCCATTATTGGAGTTAGCCCACTTGTAGAGGGTCTGGCCCTGATCGAAAGCGTAACCAGCCAAACCGACTGACGAACTCCAGGATGGGTTGCCGGACCAACTCTTGTTACTGCCGGCATAAGTGCCAGACACATCCAGACTACCGCTGACATTGATGTTGAAAAGCAGTAGGGCTGACGCCCCGTCAGCAACGCCGGCGGAATGCACCACAAAGGAATCGCCAAACTGTGCCCGGGCGCTCGAAGATCCCCCAATATTGACTGAACCATCTGCCAACAATGCCGCATGGCTGATGGCGTTCGCATTTACCTGAACATAGCCGGTGCCGGCGTAGCCGGTGGCCTCAGTGAAGCCTTCTACACCGTTGCTATACAGGCCGGTAGCAAATGAATCAACCGCTGAAGCATTGCCAGGGGTCGAACCAGAATAGCTATCGGTGTTAGCCGGTTCAGATGGACCGACATTGGAAGAGATGTTGGCTGAAGTGGTTGCGAAATAACTCGCGGCGTGTGTAAGGGTCGTGACACCAAACAGGCATACAGCAACCGCCAAGGACAGCTGAGTTGGAATTTTCATTATCGTGTCCCCCATAGTAAGGCAGAGTCATCCAATTGACGGGCACTATACCTGCTGCTGATCGATGCAAACAAGCCGACATCAGTTTCAGCATCTTGTAGAGGCGGATACTGTCAAATACAGGCGTTACAGCAAGCTGCGAACCTATGACCTGCCCCCCATTTTCAGTGCCACGGTGAGGTGAGTAGAGTCCGACGTTGACGTTGGTCCGCAGGACCGACCATTCGACGCGAGCTGGTGCTGGACGCCGTGCTGATGGCCGTGCGCAAGCGCCGACCGAAGCGGGCGTTGATTCACTCCGATCCAAGGCACCCAGTACGTCAGCGATGGGTGGCGCCGCTTCTGCCGCTCTCACGGTCTCGAGCCCAGCATGAGCCGCAAAAGCAGATCTACCGGACTCGAGAGCTGGCCATCGCGGATCTGGCCGACTACATCGAGGCCTTCGACAATCGGACACGCCGGCGCAGCCACCTGAGTGGGCTTGGCCCCGAGCAGTTCGAAGCCACTCACTCAATACCCTCATGATTGCCTGTTGTGTACCGCCAGTATCACGCCGAAGGCTGACGCGAATAGCCAGGCCGCCGCGGGAAGGGGGACAGGCGCGATATCAGCCAAGAAGGCTTCCTCCTCTCCCGCGGGATTGGTGCCGTAACCGACCACCCACCGACCGTTCGTCGAAATTGCCGTAGCCCGGGTCAGCGTCCACCCGTTCAGTCCGGTGGCGCCGTTCGCGACCAGGACATCGAACAGCCGCTGCATCCCGTCCGCCTCGGACCACGGTGCCGCCGGCGGCTGTCCAGCGGAAGGCCTCCAGATCTTCGCCGTCGAGCGCGGCGTGCTCGCTTGCCGCGATTACCTCGCCGTCGCTCGACGCTGCGGTTGCCACGGCCCCGCCCTCGCTCGTTGCGAGGTGTTCCAGCGCGACGATCCCGGTGGCTGCGGACCAGTACGCCGCGCGATTCCCGTCGAACTCACGGCCCACCACGGTGGAGCCATCCCGGGAAATGGCTTGTGGAAGGACATCGGACACAGCGACGTTGCCTGGTGCTCGACCATGAAGGCCGGAACCGGAGACGTCCAGAGCGGGAATAGGACGTTCAAAACCCATGCTGCCAGCAGTGTAGCCCCCCGCCGCAAAGCCGGCGACCCGCGGTAGCGGCCGCCGGGCGATCCAGCCCCCTGTCGCGCTGCCGGAAATGGCGACGTGAAGGGCAGATTCTCGCACTGCACGAACTGGCAGACGCAGTCGGCCGCGCCGCGCCCGGATCCCGCGGAGGTTTTACCGTCAGGATGACCGTCGAAACGGACCGCTTGACGGCGCAAGACGGCGATAGATGCGGAAAGATCGGAAGGAGTAACGCGTACGCACGACGACCTTCGTAGAGCGGTACCAGCGCCGTTCAGGTTCCAGTCACAAGAGTGCCGCCAATTGCACGAGGCTCCGCGAGCAGTACAGCGATCCGGTAGCCCATCGCACGATAACCACGCTGGCGCTTCTCCCACATCCGTCGCAAAGCCGGATCCCCGGCGTCGACGGAACTGGCACCGGTCGCCACTCGATTCCATTCGCCTCCAGCAGCGCGACAAGTCGATCGTTCTCTGCTTTCAGGGCGATCAACGGATCAGTATCCACTGGCGATCACTCCCTGCCCGGTAAACAGGCAAGCAGTTTGTCGGCCACGTTTGCGGCGGCCTTCGCAGGATCCCAGCGGGAACCGTGCGTCAGCAACGGACTCATGTCCGCCATGAACGCACGATCACCCAGCTTGTTGGCGAGATTCTCTTCGAACATCGCCCGCGAGATGCGATGCCCGCTATGCTCCATGTACGAGACGAATGCCTCGACAATCCTGCGAGGATCAACACCGGGACTGCGCAGCGCGGCGTCCAGATCGAACAGGTCGCGACCCTTCTTGCGCTGGTACAAGGCGCGCAGTTTCGTCCCGAGCAGTTCGTCCAGGTCGTAGGTCAGGATGCTGCAGCGACCATCGAACCATCGCGAGGAGACTTCGAACGGCTCATCCACGAACCCGTGCACCGCGAAATGCTCACGGGTATTGATCTCCACCTTGAGTCTCATCGGCAATGCGGGGACATCCTCCGTGCTGAACCGGTAGGTGAAGGTCACCCGGCCATCGGACTGCTTCCAGCGTGGCTCGCCCAGCCAAGGGTCGAGCGCTGCGCGCAGCGCATCCATGATCGGGCCTGCCGGTTCCGCCCTGACCTGC
>CAUJKI010000123.1 GCA_963205015.1 Pseudomonadota bacterium | reverse complement strand
TTTCCGTCTCCTGCCGCAGGAACGCCGCGTAGTCTGCGTCGCTCAGGTCGCCGCGCTTGTGGGCCGCGCGCGCCTTGCGCACTTCCTCCGTCTGCGGGAACGAGCCGATGGTCGTGGTGGGGAAGGCCGGCAGAGAGAATGCAGCTCGCTGCTTCGCCCGCCGCGCCTCGAATGGGCTTTGCCGTGCCAAATCTTTGCTCGAAACGTCGGCAAGACGCCGCGCCACCTCCGGACTATGGATGCGCGCGGAGGCCTCCCGACTTTGAACGGCCAGATCGCTTGCCTTGAATGCGGATTCCACGGCCGCGCGACCTTTGGATGCTGCTGTCGCCAGCGTCGTGACCTCGCCGAGCTTCTGCTTGGCAAAGGCCATCCAACCCCTCAGCTCGGGATCAAGCTTCGTTTCGATATCGAGGTCGACCGGCGTGTGGATCAGCGAGCAGGAGGGTGCGATTTGCAGGTTCTCGGTCCCGCGTGCCTTGCTTGCTCTTTCGATCAGCTCCAGCGCCCCCCAAAGGTTCGCCTTCCACACGTTTCGGCCATCGACCAGCCCAAGTGACAGCACACGATCTGTCGGAAGTGCCTTCAGCAGCTTGTCGGTCTCTTTCCAGCCCCGCACCAGGTCGGCGTGATGGCCGTCAACGGCAAGGTCGGCGGCGACCGCAAGGTTATCGCCGTAGTCACCGAAATAGCTTGCGAGCATGATCTTCGGTGCAGTCGGCGCCAGGTACTTATAGGCAAGTCGCAGTGCGCGTCGCTGTGATTGCGAGAGGTCGAGCGCCAGGATCGGTTCGTCCATCTGGACCCAATCGGCGCCTGCAGCCTTCAGCTCGGCGAGCAGCGCCGCGTAGACCGGCAGCAGGGCATCGAGCAGCGACAGCGGCTCGAGATCGCCGTCCTTCGCTTTGCCGAGCGTCAGGTACGTTATCGGGCCAATCAGTACGGGACGTGTATGAATGCCGAGCGCCTTGGCCTCCTTGAACTCGTCGATTGCCTTGCGCGACGACAGCCTGAACGTCTGGCCCTTGTGGAATTCCGGCACGATGTAGTGGTAGTTGGTGTCGAACCACTTGGTCATCTCCATCGCCGGTGCAACTCTGGAGCCGCGTGCCATCGCGAAGTAGAGATCCAGCTCGGTATGGCCGACGCCGCCAGCCGCGGCTTCCATGGCCGCCCGGGTGGTGCCGTTCGGATGTGTCGGGCGCTCGTCGGTGAGGAAACGCGGAGGGATCGCGCCCACCGTTGCCGTCATGTCGAGTGTCTGGTCGTAGAAGGAAAAATCATTCGACGGGATGATGTCGATGCCGGCATCACGCTGGAGCGTCCAATGGCGTGCCCGAAGTTCGGCGCCCGCAGCGAGAAGGGCCGGCGCATCGATGCTGCCCTTCCAATAGCTTTCGGTTGCTTTCTTCAGCTCTCGCTTGGCGCCGATGCGGGGGAATCCGAGGTTGGCGGACTGGGTCATGGTTTGGCCTTTTGCTGTTGAACGGGCATAGGGACGGCCGCGCGCACGCGCTGGTGCGCGGCCACGTGGGCAAGGAGATCGAGCAGGCGGCATTGCAGCGCCGAATGCGGTGTCGGGATCTGTCCGGCAAGATGCTGCGCGAGATCGGCTGCGGCCGCCGGCACGTCCGTCCCACTCGGGAGCACGGCAAGCCACGCGATGAGCACGGTCTCTGCGTCTTCCGATGGAGACGGACCGAGAAAAGCGGATTCGATCAGGCGGCCCGGATCGATCAGGCGGCTGTCAGGGCGCTGCGTCCGGAAGAAGTCGCGAGCATCGACGTGACGCGCGAGGTCCTGAACATCATTGCAGCGCATTCGGCCGTCTGGCGATGGATCGGGCCGCGACAAGCGCCGCGGCACGGCCATGGCTCAGAGCCTGCCCGGTCGCGTCATGCTCAAGATGCGAGGGAAACACGCGCGCAATATGCGCGGAGCAACGCCGAGTAACGCGGTCATCGTCCTGCCTCCGCCGATTCACCCCGATCGGCCTTCATGGGGTCTACAGTCCGACGGTAGGTCTCCTGGCTCGCGGGCTTGAGGCGCTCGCCTTCCCGGGATGCTGGGTTCCCAGTGGCATTGATGAGCGCCCTTCACCGCTTACAGTTGCGGGGGCAGCTTCGGACTAGCAGGCGGACCTGCGCACCGAATTCCCTGTTATCCCCTTGCGGGGACCGTCGGCCTGTCTCGTTTAGCAAAGGCGCGCGGGTCTGTCGAGGCCGCCATCGGCCCTCACGGGCCGATGCCACTCTTGGATACTGCTCGCGCTACGCAAGCCCGGAGGGCGCCCGAAGTGGCCACTGCGCGCGTTGTCACTCCCAGCTCAATGCGCCGCCGTTCTGATATTCGATGACGCGGGTCTCGAAGAAGTTCTTCTCCTTCTTGAGATCCATGGCCTCCGACATCCAAGGAAACGGGTTCTCCGTCTCCTTGAACACCGGCGCGAGGCCGAGCTGGGCGCAGCGGCGGTTGGCGATGAAGTGCATATAGTTTTCGCACAGCGCCGCATTGAGGCCGAGGAAGCCCCGCGGCATGGTATCGCGTCCGTAAGCCGCCTCGAGCTCTGCCGCGTCCTTCAGCATCCCACGCACTTCATCCTGAAACCCCCTGGTCCACAGATGCGGGTTCTCACTCCTGATCTGGTTGATGACGTCGATGCCGAAGTTCAGATGAATGCTCTCGTCGCGCAGGATGTACTGGTACTGCTCGGCGATACCGACCATCTTGTTGCGCCGGCCGAGCGACAGGATCTGCGCGAAGCCGGTGTAGAACCACATGCCCTCGAACACGACGTAGAAGGCGACGAGGTCGCGCAGGAACGCCTGATCGGCTTCTGGCGTGCCGGTCTTGAAGCCCGGGTCGTCAAGGCTTTGCGTGTGCCTCAGCGCCCACGCTGCCTTGTCGGTGATCGACGGTACTTCGCGGTACATGTTGAACAGCTCGCCTTCGTCGAGGCCGAGGCTTTCGACGATGTACTGGAAGGTGTGCGTGTGCACGGCCTCCTCGAAGGCCTGCCGCAGCAGATACTGGCGGCACTCCGGGTTGGTCAGATGCCGGTAGATCGCCAGTACGATGTTGTTGGCGACTAGCGATTCCGACGCCGCGAAGAAGCCGAGATTGCGCTTGATCGCGCGGCGCTCATCCTCCGTCAGCCCATCGCGTGATTTCCACAGCGCAATGTCGGCCTGCATGGATACCTCGGTCGGCATCCAGTGGTTGTTGCAGCCGGCGAGGTACTTCTCCCACGCCCACGTATACTTCAACGGCAGGAGCTGGTTCACGTCGGCGCGGCAGTTGATCATTGCCTTGTCGTCGACCGTGACGCGGGCCGCCCCGCGATCGATCTCGCCGAGCCCCGTGGCGTCGGCGGGAAGGGCGGGCACTTTCACAATCGGCATGCGGACGGCGGGCGCGGTCGGCGTGGCTGGTTCGGACCAGTCGAGCATCGTATTCTTCTCCAGACTTCCGGTTGTTTCTTGTTGATTGCTTATTGGCAGGCTTCGCAGGTCGGATCGTCGATGGCGCATGCCATCGGCATCGGCTGATCCCCGACTTCCGGAGCCGACAGCAATCCGCCGCTGACTGAGACTGCATTGAGTTTGCCGTCCGTTCCCTTCAGCGTCGATTTCTCGACGTGCGTCGCCGACTGCGTGCGGAGATAGTAGGTGGTCTTGAGACCCCTCTCCCAGGCGAGGCGATAAAGCGCATCGAGCTTCCGGCCGTTCGGCGCTGCCAGATAGAGGTTGAGGGATTGCGCCTGGTCGATCCACTTCTGGCGACGAGACGCAGCTTCGACCAACCAATGCGCATCGATCTCGAAGGCGGTCGCGTAGAGCGCTTTCAGATCCTCCGGCACCCGGTCGATAGGCCCGAGCGCGCCGTCGAAGTACTTGAGGTCGGAGATCATCACCTCGTCCCACAGCCCGCGCATTTTCAGATCTCGAACGAGGAACGGGTTCACGACTGTGAAGTCGCCAGACATGTTGGCCTTTACATAAAGATTGCGGAAGGCCGGTTCGATCGATTGCGCCACGCCGATGATGTTGGAGATCGTCGCCGTCGGTGCGATCGCCATGACGTTGGAATTGCGCATGCCCACCGCCTTCACGCGTTCACGCAGGCTGTTCCAATCGAGCGTCGTGGACGTATCGAGCCGCAGGTATTCGCCGCGCGCTTGTTCCAGCAGCTTGATCGAGTCGATTGGCAGGATGCCCTGGCTCCACAGCGAGCCGTCGAACGACGCGTAGCGCCCGCGTTCTTCCGCCAGATCTGCGGAAGCCGAGATGGCGCAATAGCTGATCGCCTCCATGCTGGTGTCGGCGAACGCTACGGCCTCTTGAGAGCCGAGCGGGATACGCAACATCTGCAGTGCGTCCTGAAACCCCATCAGTCCAAGGCCGACCGGCCGATGGCGCATGTTGGACCGGCGCGCCTCGGGGATCGTGTAGAAGTTGATGTCGATCACGTTGTCGAGCATCCGCATGGCAGTGTTGACCGTGCGAGCCAACCGATCCTGATCGAGCCCCTTCTCCGTCACATGCGCCGCGAGATTGATTGAGCCGAGATTGCAGACCGCGACCTCGCTGTCCGACGTGTTGAGGGTGATTTCGGTGCACAGGTTGGACGAGTGGATGACACCACAGTGCTGCTGCGGCGAGCGGATGTTGCACGGGTCCTTGAAAGCGATCCACGGATGTCCGGTCTCGAACAGCATGGTAAGCATCCGCCGCCACAGATCGACGGCGCGCACGCGCTTGGCGACGCGTAGCTCCATCTTCTCGGCCTTCTGCTCGTAGTAGGCATAGCGTTCGGCGAAGGCGGAGCCGTAAAGGTCGTGAAGATCGGGCGTCTCATCGGGGGAGAAGAGCGTCCACATGCCATCCTCGGCGACGCGCTGCATGAAAAGATCGGGCACCCAGTTGGCAGTGTTCATGTCATGCGTGCGGCGACGGTCATCGCCGGTGTTCTTCCTGAGATCGAGAAATTCCTCGATGTCGATGTGCCAAGTCTCAAGGTAGGCGCACACGGCGCCCTTGCGCTTGCCGCCCTGGTTGACGGCAATAGCTGTATCGTTGGCCACCTTGAGGAACGGCACCACGCCCTGGCTCTGGCCGTTGGTGCCCTTGATATGGGCGCCGAGACCGCGAACGCGACTCCAGTCATTGCCGAGACCACCGGAGTACTTAGCGAGCAGCGCATTGTCTTTGATGGACTTGAAAATGCCGTCGAGATCATCGGAGACGGTCGTCAGAAAGCAGGACGAGAGCTGCGGGTGCGTGGTGCCGGCATTGAACAGCGTCGGCGTCGAGCACATGAAGTCGAACGATGAAATCAGGTCGTAGAACTCGATGGCGCGCGCCTCGCGGTCGATCTCGCGGATCGCGAGACCCATGGCGACGCGCATGAAGAAGGCCTGCGGCAGCTCGAAGCGCACGCCGCGTGTGTGAAGGAAGTAGCGATCGTAGAGTGTCTGCAGGCCGAGAAACTGGAACTGCAGGTCACGCTCGGGTTTCACCGCTGCAGCGAGGCGGGCGAGATCGAAGCTGCCAAGCTCGGGATCCAGTAGCTCGGCCTTGATGCCGGTCGCGATGTAGGCCGGGAAGTACTCGGCGTATCCGCTTGCCATGTCCGCCTGTGTCGCTTGCTCGGCGCGGCCGTGCACGAAGGACAGTGCTTCGGCCCGGAGCTTGTCGAGCAGCAGGCGCGCACTGACGTAGGCGTAGTTCGGCTCCTTCTCGATCAGGGTGCGGGCTGCCATGATCGGCGCCAGCGCCAGCTCATCGAGCGTGATGCCGTCGTAGAGATTGCGCCGCGTCTCGGCCAGGATCGGCTCGGCGGAAACATCTGAGAGACCCGCACATGCCTCTTCAATCACACTGACGAGGCGTGCCTGGTCGAGCGCGGATTTGCTGCCGTCGGCGTGGGTGACACTGAGCGAGAGCTCAGGCATCGTTGCCGTCGCTGCAGCCTTCCCGGCCATCCGCTCCTGCGACCGTGCCTCACGATAGAGCACATAGGCGCGCGCCACTTTATGGTGTTCGCCGCGCATCAGTGCCAACTCGACCTGATCCTGGATCTCCTCGATGTGGAAGGTGCGGCCGGCGTCGCCCCGCCGGGTCAGCGCCGCCACGATCTGAGCCGTCAGCTCCTCGACCGCCTCGTGGACACGCCGCGACGCTGCCGCTCGACCGCCTTCGACGGCAAGAAATGCCTTGGTCAGCGCGATCGCGATCTTGCTGCCATCGAAGGGCGTGACGGTGCCGTTGCGACGGATGACCTGGAACGCCGGCGTTGTTTTCGCAGAATCGCTGATCGAGACCCGCGCGCTTCGACCGGCGCTGGATACGGAGGACTTGGCTTCGAGAGTAAGAGACACCGGCTTGACCCCTTCTGATCAGGGGGCATGGGCCGAGCGGGCGCGAGCGAGGATGGGCGCACGAATGCGCAGACAGGCCTGCCAGCGACCACCGGGACACCCCGCCCGAGGACGTTGCTCAAGTGTCGAGGCAGGTCTCCTGGCTCGCGGGTCACTGCGCTTGTCCGGCCTTCCCGAGATCTCGCGATCTCAGTGACACAGTTTGGACAATCGCTCGCCGCTTACAGTTGCGGGGGCAGCTCCGGAATTGCCCGCTAGGGGCTCACCGGCTTCCCTCTTAGCTCGGGGCGAAACACGCTCCGAGAACCACGACATCTATATCTAGTTGGTGATTCGAGCTGGAGGCGCAATGGGTCGTCAAAAATGTGGCTCATTTGCACATGCCACGTACAGCAAATGCACAACACCACGGCGTCGCCCTGCGCAGTGCGTCGGACTCGTTCGCCCAGCCGTCATCTCGTTGGCTGGGTCGAGGCTCTCATCGATTGCGCTCCTGCATGGCCCGCCTTCCTTTACGGAGCTGTTACCGTGTCGGCGGCTCACACCTGCCTCCCAATCGCCTTTTCTGATTTCAAAGCAGCCAGTTCCTCCTCCGAAAACCCCCAGGCTCTCAATGTTGTCTCCGTATCGGCCCCGAACGGCGGAGGGCCACCCTTGACGCTCGATGGCGTGCGGCTGAAGCGCGGCGCGGGGCCGGGCTGGACGATACCATCGACCGTTACAAAACTCCCGCGCTCCTTGTTGTGTTGATGCTCAGCAGCTTCCGAGAAACTGAGCACGGGCGCGAAGCAAATGTCCGACCTCTCCATGAGGGCGCACCACTCGTCGCGCGTCTTCTTCTTGAAGAGTGCTGCAAACCGCTCGCGCATCGCTGGCCAATGCGCGCGATCGAATTGCGCAGGGCAGGCTGCGGGATCGAGATCGAGTGTCCGCAGTAGGATCGCGTAGAATTTGGGCTCGACCGCGCCGACCGAGATGAACTTGCCATCCTTGGTTTCGTAGCAGCGCCAGAATGGCGCGCCGCCGTCGATGAAGTTGTCTTCCCGCTGCTCCGACCATTCGCCGACGGCCGCGAGGCCAAAACATGCAAGGGCGAGATAGGCGGAGCCTTCCGTCATCGCGACATCCACGACCTGGCCGAGGCCGGATGATCTGGCTTCCAAAATGCCTGCAAGCAAGCCAGCAAGGAGGAACATCGCACCGCCGCCCATATCACCCACGACGTTGAGCGGCGGAACCGGCAGCTCTCGCGGGCCAATGGCATGCAGGACGCCAGAGAGCGAGATGTAGTTGATATCGTGCCCGGCAGCGGATGCGAGCGGACCGTGCTGCCCCCAGCCAGTCATCCGCCCATACACAAGGCGCGGGTTGCGCCCGAGGCACACGTCGGGTCCAAGACCAAGCCGCTCCATGACACCAGGACGCATGGGATCGATGAGGGCATCCGCCTGCTCAAGCATACGCAGCAATGTCTCGACACCGCTCGGATGCTTGAGATCAATTGCGACTGAAGGGCGTCCGCGCCTGCGTACATCCGCTCGGGGGCCAGCGAATTCGAAGCCAAGGCCGGTCGGCTCCGGGCGATCAATGCGGACGATGTTGGCGCCCATATCCGCAAGCAGTGACGAGCACAGCGGCGCGGGGCCAATACCAGCGATCTCGATGATCTTAATGCCCGCGAGCGGTCCGCCCTTCTTGTTCATCTCCATTCAGCGTCTCCTCAAATGTCTCACAACGTGATACTGGCCGCTGCCAGCTCATCATTGCTGAGATCGAGTTCCCCTATCAACACGTCGCGATTACGTCTGCCGAGACGCGGCGTCGCATGCCGAGCGAGCGTGAACTTGCCGACTGCTTCCTGAAGGGCTTGCTCGATCGTATCGGCATTCTCGAGCCGCTTACGACTGTCGTTGAAAGGGGGATTGTGTGCCGGCGCCGGGACGTCCAGTGCGGCGCAGCCTTTGGAAGACAGCCCTGTCGTCGTGCGACAGGGAAAATGTAAAGCTCGCCAGCGAATGAACTCAACGAGGCGCGCGCCTCGTCTGCAGATTGGGAGCCATTCCGCGCACGTAATAGTGTGGGGCGGTAAGTCAGCCATGTTCCTGCCGCACCATCGCGGCCCCCGCCACCATGGCTTTCATCTTACCAAAGGCAACGTCACGCGGCAGATACTTCATCCCGCAGTCCGGTGCGACGATAATGTCTTCAGCGGGAGCATAGGGCAAGGCACGACGGATACGAGCGGCAACGATCTCAGGCGTTTCAACTTCCATATCGGCTAGGTTGATGACACCGAGCATCAACTTCTTACCCTTCAGCTGCGTAACCACGCTGCAATCGAGATTCGATTGAGCTGTCTCAAATGAGATCTGATTGCAGGAACACTGACTGAGTTGCCCGAGGAACGAATAGCCGCTCGGCCGCTCGTGAATGACGGCGGCGTAGCCGAAGCAGATATGGACGGCTGTCGTACCGGTAACGCCGTCGAGCGCGGTGTTCAGTGCCTCGAGGCCATACTCCTCTGCCGGCTTGGGGCGCGCTTGCATGTAAGGCTCGTCGATCTGCACGACGTCGGCGCCCGCCGCAAACAGATCTTTGATCTCCTCATTTACTGCGACTGCGTAGGCCATCGCCGCTTCCTTGGGCGATTTGTAGAAATCGTTCTGTGCCTGTTGGCTCATCGTGAATGGGCCGGGCACTGTAATCTTCACTTTGCGCGTCGTATGACGCTTCAGGAAGAGCAAATCTTCAACCTCGACGGCATGCTTTCTACGAATCTTCCCGACTATGCGCGGCACTGGATTGGGATGCCCGGACCGATCAAGCGCCATGCCAGGATTGTCGATGTCGACACCTTCGAGCGCCGTGGCGAACCGGTTCGAGTAACTCTCGCGCCGGATCTCGCCGTCCGTAATGATGTCAAGGCCAGCGTCCTCCTGCGCCTTGATGGCCATTACGGTCGCGTCATCCTGCGCTTCGGCGAGAAACGGCTCTGGGATGCGCCATAGCTCGCGGGCCCGGACGCGCGGCGGAAACCGCCCTGCCAGCTTTTTTCGATCTATAAGCCACTCAGGCTGCGGATAGCTGCCGACGAGTGTGGTTGGGAAAAGCATGGTCGGACTCCCTGACTGCGCTTCTGTTCGTTCGTATCATCGTAGTACCGTCATGGTATCAGTGTGTGCAGCGGCCGGCATCGAGCCTCGACAAAAGTCCAGCATCCATCGCGCTACATCCAAACGACTACCTCGTGTCCCTGTGAGTGGTGAAGTGCCGAACTGTACCCCCAGATCGTATCTCAGAGCGCGGAGTGGCGCGGTACGGTGCAATTCAACTGAGCACGCGACGCAGGCCAATCAGGCGCTCGATGATAGTGACTGCGATGCACGAGATCAGAATCAGGATCACGGAGATGCTCGCGATGGTCGGATCGGAATTGAATTCGGCATAGTTGAAGATCTCGATGGGGAGCGTCGTCAAGCCGGGACCGGTCAGGAAAAGCGAGACAGTGAACTCGTCCATCGAAATGATGAACGAGAATACGGCGCCTGCAGCAATGCCTGGTCGCAGAAGGGGAAGCATGACGTACCAGAAGAGCTGGGCAGGGCGTGCGCCGAGCGTCAGCGCTGCATCCTCGATCGCA
>CAUJKI010000122.1 GCA_963205015.1 Pseudomonadota bacterium | reverse complement strand
CGTCTTCTCGGATGAAAAAAACCACGCCTCGATGATCGAGGGCATCCGTCACGGGACGTGCGAGAAGCATATTTTCCGACACAATGACGTCGCCGACCTCGAAGCGAAACTCAGGAAGTTTCCGAAGCGCACGCCCAAGATCATCGCCTTCGAGAGCATCTACTCCATGGACGGGCATATCGCGCCCATCAGCGCCATCTGCGATCTCGCCAAGCAATACAACGCGCTCACCTACCTCGATGAGGTGCACGCCGTCGGCATGTACGGCGCGCGCGGGGGCGGCATCGCCGAGCGCGACGGCGTCATGCATCGGGTCGACATCATCAACGGGACGCTCGCCAAGGGCTTCGGCGTCATGGGCGGCTACATCGCCGGCTCCCGCGATCTCTGCGATGCCATCCGCTCGTTTGCCTCGGGCCTCATCTTCACGACATCGCTCGCACCCGCGATAACCGCCGGCGCGCTGGCTTCCGTCCGCCATTTGAAGACGAGCGGGTCCGAGCGCGCGCGCCATCAGGAGCGGGCCCGGACGCTTAAGAGGTCACTCAAGGAAAAGCGCCTGCCCATCGTGGAGAATCCAAGCCATATCGTCCCTGTGATGGTCGGCTGTCCCATTCGCTGCAAGTCCGTCACGGACGCGCTGCTCCGCCAGTACGGAATCTACGTGCAGCCCATCAACTACCCGACGGTCTCGAAGGGCACCGAGCGGATGCGTCTTACACCGACGCCCGCACATTCGGATGAGCAGATGGCGACACTGGTCCATGCGCTCGACGATCTGTGTGGCGCGTTCAACTAGAGGGCAGCCGCCTTTGCCCGGATGCATCTGCGCCCAGCCGCGCTCACAGTCGAGCGGCAAACCCAACTTGGCCCGAATAAACGCCGGCCTAGCCGACACCCAGGTAAATGCGCTGCACGTCGGGATTGTTGGAGAGTTCGCTGGCCCTGCCGGAGAGGACGCTACGGCCGACCTGCAGCACGTAGGCGTGATCCGCCACTTCGAGCGCGAGGTCGACCGATTGCTCGGCGAGGAGAAGTGTCAGGCCTTCCTTGTGGAGGCGCTGGAAAGTCTCGTACATCGTCTCGATGACGGCAGGCGCCAGGCCGAGGCTCGGCTCATCGAGAAGCAAGAGCGTGGGATTGCTCATCAGGGCGCGCCCAACCGCGAGCATCTGCCGCTCGCCGCCTGACATGGTGCGGACGAGCTGCCGCCGCCGCTCGGCTAATCGCGGGAAGAGCGCATAGACGCGTTCGAGCATCTGCGGGATACGCGACTTGTCAGTGAGCGGCGTCGCTCCGAGCAGCAGGTTGTTCTCGACCGTCTGCGACACGAAAAGCCGCCAGCCCTCAGGCGACAGCGCCAACCCCTTGCGCACGATCGAGTAAGCCGGTTCGCCCGTAACGTTGCTGCCGTTGAGCTTGATCTGCCCCGCACTCGCTGGAACCAGACCTGCAATGGCATTGAGCGTGGTCGTCTTGCCGGCGCCGTTCGAGCCGAGCAGGGCCACGACGCTCCCCTGCGGAACCTCCAGCGACACGTCGGCGACTCCGATCAGGTCGCCGTAGCGCACTTCCAGATTGGTGACGGTAAGCAGCGCTGCGGTCATGCGGCCCCCGTACCCAGCTTCCGGGCGTGCCGCTTGCCGAGGTAGGCCTCGATCACGCGCTCGTTGCTCGTCACCTCGCGCGGTGTGCCGCGCGCGATTTCCTGACCCTGATGGAACACGACCACCCGGTCGGCGAGCGAGATGATCACCTCCATGATGTGCTCGACGATCACGAGCGTGATGCCGGACTCGTGGATCCGGCGCACGAGATCGATGGCGGTGCGGATCTCACCAGGCGTCAGCCCGGCCATGGCCTCGTCCAGCAGCAACACCTTGGGCTCGGAGGCGAGCGCTCTGGCGATCTCCAAGCGCTTGCGGCCGGGCGTGCCGAGACTCCTCGCAGGCGCGGCAGAGACATGTCCGAGACCGACGTAGTCGACGACCTCTCGTGCCTTGTCGCGAGCGGCTCGCGTACTCGGATAACGCAGGAACGCACCGATCATCACGTTGTCGAGCACAGACATGGATTCGAACGTCAGCGGCACCTGGAACGTACGCGCGATGCCGAGCGCCGCACGATCCTCCGGCGTCATGCGCGTGACGTCGCGCCCCTCGAAGTGGATCGTGCCGGAGCTCGGGGCTAGGTCTCCCGTCAGGCAGTTGAAGAACGTCGACTTACCCGCGCCGTTGGGGCCGATGAGACCCAGCACTTCGCCGGCGCTGACGGCAACAGAGACGTCGTCAACAGCCTTGAAGGCACCGAAGGCCATGGTCACGTTCTGCGCATCAAGCAGCACGGCTCACCTCGGCCGGCTTGGTCTCTTCGCTCTTGGGCTTGAGATAGGGCATCAGCAGCGGCAACAGGCCTCCTGGCAGAAACCGCGCGATGATGACGATGATGGCGCCATAGACGACGAACGTCAGGCCGGCACCCTTTCCGCCGAGCAGACTGTTGGAGGTCTCCTCGAGCGGCACAAGGATCAACGCCCCGACCAGCGGCCCGAACAGCATTCCCGCACCTCCAAGCGCCGCCATGATCAGCATCTTCACCGAGATGAGGATGCCAACCCCGGACTCCGGATCGATGAAGCCGAACATGGTGGCATAGAGCGAGCCCGCGATCGCCGTGGTCCCGGCGCTCATCATGAAAGCGTAAAGTTTGTAGCGACCGGCGGCAACGCCGAGCGAACGCGCGGCTCGCTCACTGTCCTTGATGGCACGCAGGTAGAATCCGATCCGGCTGTTCTCGATCCGCCACGTCATGAACAGCACGGCACACAGCACGGCGAGGAACAGGTAGTAGTAGGGC
>CAUJKI010000121.1 GCA_963205015.1 Pseudomonadota bacterium | reverse complement strand
GAGTTGGGGGTGTGGGGGATGGAATGGCTGATCAATTGAAGCAAAGCGACGAAGAGATGCGGCGAGAGGCCAGAGTGGTGACACTGACATCGCAGCCGGCACCTGAGGCCGGTCTGCCGGACGAGGCGCGCGGACTGATCGGGCATCAGCTGCGCGAGGAGTACCGGCGGGTCCTTGCTGAACCTCTCCCCGACAAGTTCACGAAGCTGCTCGAGGACCTCGCGCGCAGTGAGGGCCAGTCGGAAAGCCCCCCGGAGAACAAGCCGGAGAACAAGTAATGACAGCAGGCAGCACGGGGGATTTGCAGGCCCAGCTGGCCGCGCTTGTCCCCAATTTGCGCGCCTTTGCGCGATCTCTATGCGGCGCCCCCGACCAGGCGGATGATCTGGTACAGGAAACGCTCGTCAAGGCGTGGAAAAGCCGGGCGAGCTTCGATCCGGGCTCGAACCTGAAGGCGTGGCTGTTCACCATCCTGCGCAACACGTATCTCTCGGAGCTGCGCAAGCGGAAGTACGAGGTCCAGGATCATGACGGCGAGCTGGCGCAGCAGCTCAGCGTCAAGGACGGCCAGTCCAGCCACATGGACCTGCTCGATTTCACCAAGGCCTTCGCACTTCTCTCTGCGGAGCAGCGGGAGGCGCTCATCCTGATCGGCGCAGAAGGCTTCTCCTACGATGAAGCTGCAGTGATGTGCGACTGCGCGGTGGGCACCATGAAGAGTCGCGTCAACCGCGCGCGCGGCAAGCTCGCCGAGCTCATGGGCGTCGAGGGCGCCGAGGATTTCGCGAGCGAGCACACGCCTCGCACGCGTGGCATCGCTGTCGGGTGAGGATCATGATGATCTTTCCCGGCGGCTGGAACAAAACGCGCGTCCGAGCGTTGCCAATCCTAGTGGTCGCGGCCGCTTCGACATCCCTTCCGACAATATTCAAGAATACGCAAGATCGATGATCACACCCGAGCCTCGAGACAAGGGGGAGTTGCTCCAGATGACAAGCTCTGTTGCCGATCTGATCGCGCCACAGATTCCCTATCTCCGGCGCTATGCGCGCGCCCTCACAGGGTCCCAGGACCGGGGTGACGCGTATGTAGGAGCGACACTCGAAGCGTTGGTGGCGGACCAGCGGAGCTTCCGTCGCGATCTGATGCCGCGCGCTGCGCTCTATCATACCTTCGTCAAGGTTTGGGGCGCGCTGCCGATCAACCAGGTGCCGGAACCTGTCGAGGACGCGCCCGGTGGCGTCGTCGACCGCCGGATCGAGACACTGACGCCGTTGCCGCGCCAGGCTTTCCTCCTCGCCGCGCTCGAAGAGTTTCCTACGAACGAGATCGCCGAGATTCTGGGAACGACCGAGCATGAGGTGCGCCGCTTGGTCGATATTGCCGGTGCCGAGATCGCCGAGCAGATCACCGCGCAGGTGCTGATCATCGAGGACGAGCCGCTGATCGCCCTCGACATCGAGGGTATCGTCAACGACCTTGGCCACGATGTCGTCGGTATCGCCACCACACGCACGGAAGCCGGCGAGCTCGCGCGCAATACAAAGCCGGGCCTCGTGCTGGCCGACATCCAGCTCGCCGACGGCAGCTCGGGTATCGATGCCGTCAATGATATTCTCCAAGGCTCGAACATGCCGGTGATCTTCATCACGGCCTATCCAGAGCGCTTGCTTACCGGGGAGCGCGCTGAGCCGACCTTTTTGATCACCAAGCCCTTCAAGCCGGAGATGGTGAAGGCAGTCATCAGTCAGGCCCTGTTCTTCGATGTGCGCGCCGGCGGGCGGCCGCAGGGCGCAGCGGCATGAATGTTGCGGGAGGAATTGGGATCGCGGCTTTGATCTCATCCACAAGGAATGCGCGTACGACGGCAAATACACTCGGGGATCTGCAACTCGGACGATAGAATAGGACGAGGTGAAACCATCCAAAGAGGCAGCAGGGAACGAATGGCGGACAGCCCCGCGTGGGGCCATGCACCACGCGGTAGCAGCGCTGTGCAGCCAGTTGCCTTCGGAGGGTTCAAGCGGGGTTCGGTGCGCGATATGACATCGTCGAAGCAGCCGGATGTGGCCGGTGCGCCCGGTGGCAATGCGGACGATAAGCAAGGTCGGGGGGCGATGGGAGGTGTTCCGGTCGAAATTCCGGCTGGCCTCGCGTCAATGCTTCTGGAAGCGAGCCCGGACTGCGTGAAGCTCATCGATCCGCGGGGGATCGTGAGCTACATCAATACTGCGGGCTGCAAGCTCATCGAGATCGACGATCCCGGCGCTATCGTCGGTAGCGCGTGGCGCGACCTCTGGCCGGAAGCCGCGCGCGAAACCATCGAGCGTGCCACCGCCGACGCCTTGAGAGGCGAGGTGGTGCGCTTCAGCGATGCTTGCCCGACTGCCAAGGGCACGTCGAAGTGGTGGGATGTCATCGTCAATCCGGTTCGCGGAGCGAGCGGCGCGGTCGAGCATCTCCTCTGCGTCTCACGAGACGTCACGGCTCAGAAAATGGCGGAGGTTTCGCTCAAGGCCAGTGAGCAGCGGTTCCGCGCCCTCGCCGAGAACATGGCGCAGTTCGCCTGGATGGCCTACCCCTCAGGCTATGTCTTCTGGCACAACCAGCGCTGGTTCGACTACACCGGTATCGATCCTGTCGAGGCGGTGGGCGACGGCTGGCACGAGGTGATCCATCCAGACTTCGCTGAACGCGTGGTGCGTCAGTTGAAGCGCTCATTCGAGAGCGGGGAAACGTGGGAGGACACGTTCCCGATGCGGGGTGCCGGCGGCGCGTACCGCTGGTTCCTGTCCCGCGCCATGACACTTCGCGACGATCAGGGGCGAGTCGTGCTCTGGTGCGGCACCGATACGGATATTACCGATCAGCGGCGCCTGAGCGAACGCCTTCTGAAGCATCAGCGCGTAATCGAGCTGTCGCACGAGGCCATGCTCGTGTGGGAGCTCGGCGAGGGGATCATCCTTTTCAATCGCGGCTGCGAGGAACTCTACGGTTACGGCAAGAGCGAGGCTCTCGGCACCATACCGGCTGAGCTTCTGAAGACGCGCTACCCGATGTCGCTCGACGCATTGCTCAAGCATCTTGAGGTGGAAGGCAAGTGGAGCGGCGAGCTGCTGCAATTGTCGAAGGACGGTGCCGAGATCTGGGTCGACAGCCGCCTCGAGCTCATCCGTACGGGCGGGCGCAGCCTCGTCGTCGAAACGAATCGCGACATCACTGAGCGCCGCAAGTCCGATGACGTGCGCAATCTTCTCGTGGGAGAGCTCAATCATCGCGTGAAGAACACGCTCGCTATCGTACAGGCCATCGTCGCGCAGACCGCGCGGTCCTCGACGACGGTCGACCAGTTCGTCGCTGGCGTCGTAGGCCGCATCCAATCGATGTCGAGCGCCCATCACATGCTGACGGAGGCGCACTGGTCGGGCGCCTCGCTCCGCGAGATTGCGACCTCGCAGATCGAAGTGAGTGCTGGCGAGACCCGCAGCGTGGAGATTATCGGCGACGACGTATTCGTGCCACCGCAGACGGCGCTCCAGCTCACGCTCATGCTGCACGAGCTGGCGACCAACGCGGTCAAGCACGGCTCGCTTTCGCGCCCTGAGGGCCGCGTCACGGTCTCGTGGACGACAGAGGAGCGGGATGATCCGCACATCATCCTGCTCTGGACTGAGCGCGGCGGCCCACCTGTCGCGCCGCCGGTTGCACGCGGCTTCGGTACGGTGCTGCTGGAACGATCAGGCAAGCTGCCGCATCTCAAGGCCAGGCTCGAGTTCGATCCCAAGGGGGTCGTCTGCCGGATCGAGGCCAGCCTCGGGGCCACGGCCGATCCCGATCAGACTTATTTCAATCCCCGCCGCCATCGGCTTGCCGGTACAGCCGCCTCCTGACGGCTGGCTGGAACCCGCTCAGAAACCTGCGCGTTCATTCGAGGTGCTTGCGGCCATTTGCGTCGGTATGACCCCGCGCACGGCCCAACAAGAATGGAGGACCGCAGAATGTCTGAGATCATGCGCATTGAGCCGGAGAAGGCCCGCCGGGATCCCGAGGCGGTCTTCGATCGGCCGGCGGACATCGAGAAGGAGGTCGGCCTCACGCGCGGGCAGAAGCTCGCGACGCTGAAGCGCTGGGAGGCGGATGTGACGCGCCGCCTCGAGTCGACGGACGAGGGCATGCCATCTAACAACGAGAATTCGAACGATGCCGCGCTGCTCAAGGAAATCAAGGTGGTGATCGAGGCCATCAATGCGGGCGAGGAGCCGCATCCCGACGATCAGTGACGCGCAATCCTGAGCGATGATCCTCGCATGGGCCGAGCGGTGCAGCGCACCCTCGGCCTTTTGCTTTCTACGATCGGCTACCCCGTGCCCCCCGGACTCAAAAGAGGGGGCTCCGGCGGCGTCCCTCGGTCGGGTGTGGGACCTGCGGCCCCATTCGCGCTGAAAGCGCGATGCGTGCGAACTTGCGCTCAGCTTTCCTTGAGCAGATTTGCAAGCGGGCCGGTTATGGTCTTCGGCGCGCCCGTCTCGTACCCGCCGCGCTTCGACGTCTTCAGCCCGAGTGCGATCAGCATCTCCGCAAGCTTCACCGCCGCGCCGACGCCATCGATGACCGGGCAGCGGTGCTGTACTGAGAGATCTCGGGCGAGCTTGGCCATGCCGGCACAGCCGAGCACGATGGCTTCGGCGCGATCCTCGACAAGCGCGCGGGCGATCTCGGCATCGATACGCGCACGGGCATCCGAGCTTTCGTCATCGAGCGCGAGGACCGGTACCTCCGCCGCGCGGATCGTGGCGCGCCGCTCGAAGCCGTACTTCATGAGATTGTGCTCCAGCGCGGGAATGGAGCGCGCGAGCGTCGTGATGACCGTGAAGCGGTTCGCGATCAATGTTGCGGCGTGACAGGCCGCCTCGCCGATGCCGATGACGGGCCCTGCCGCGACTTGGCGCGCAGCATCGAGTCCAGTATCGTCGAAGCAGGCAATGACGTGCGCGGCGGCACCCGCGATCTCTCCCTTGCGGATTTCGATCAGCAACCCTGGCAGCGAGAGCGCCTCGTCATAGTAGCCTTCGATGGAAACGGGGCCGGTC
>CAUJKI010000120.1 GCA_963205015.1 Pseudomonadota bacterium | reverse complement strand
CGAGATCCGCTTCGAGGGCATCCGTTTCCATTACGGACGCAAGTCGGGGATCATCGACGACCTGTCGCTGACCGTTGCGCCGGGTGAGAAGGTCGGGCTCGTCGGCCGCTCGGGTGCCGGCAAGTCGACGCTCGTGAACCTGCTTCTGCGCTTCTACGACCTCGAGCGTGGACGCATCGTGATCGACGGCCAGGACATTGCGCACGTCACGCAGGACAGCCTGCGTGAGAACATCGGCATGGTGACGCAGGATACCTCGCTCCTGCATCGCTCTGTGCTCGACAACATCCTCTACGGCCGGCCCGATGCGAGCCGTGATGCGGCTGTGGCGGCCGCGCGCATGGCGGCGGCGCACGAGTTCATTCCGGCGTTAAGAGATCTCCGCGGGCGCACAGGTTATGACGCCCACGTCGGCGAGCGCGGCGTGAAGCTCTCGGGGGGGCAGCGCCAGCGTATTGCGATCGCGCGCGTGCTGCTCAAGAACGCGCCGATCCTGATCCTCGACGAGGCAACGAGCGCGCTCGACAGCGAGGTCGAGGCGGCCATCCAGGAGCAGCTCAACAACCTCATGAAGGGCAAGACCGTGATCGCCATCGCACATCGTCTCTCGACGATTGCGGCCATGGACCGGCTCGTGATCATGGACCAAGGCCGCATTGTCGAGGAGGGGCCGCACCAGTTGCTGCTGGAGCGCGGCGGGCTCTATGCGGAGCTCTGGGCGCGCCAGTCGGGCGGCTTCCTCGCCAAGGAGGCGGCGGAATAGGTGGGGCGCCCACTGTGGAGGCGGCAGCATCTGCCCGCGGCTAGAAACTTCAACATGTCGCTGCGGCTGCTGTGGGCCTGCCCCAGACGGCAAAAAAGCGACAGCGCTGCTTCTGAAAAAACTCCGCCACGATTTGGCTCCATCAATGGCACATGCTAGACACGCTCAGGGACGATTCCTGTGGGGGATGACGCCATGACCCGAATCCGGATGCTCGGCGCGGCAGTGCTGGCGGGTGCGCTTGCCGCGTGCTCGGGTGGGGGTGGCGTGACGACGGCCTCTCTGCTCGGCACGCCGGCCAAGCCCCAACTCGACGAACCGACCGAGCGTGCGCTGAATTCGGCGACGATCTCAGCCCGCGCCAGTAAATGTGGTTACAACTTCAATCCCGCCAAGCTGCGCGAGTCGTTTCTGGCGGCGGAGGCGGCCGGCGGAGCGACGCCTGAGCAGATGACCAAGCTCGGCCAGTCCTATGACTTCACGCATGCCACAGTTTCGAAGCAGATCAGCAATCCGGAAGAGTACTGCTCGGAGCAGCGCACGCGCGAGGTCAGTGCCGCTCTGACGAAGCAACTTGCCGGTGACTTCCGCGCGCCGAAGAAGCCGCCGCTGCCGTCATCGGCCGGTTGGTGGGATACGACCAGCCCCCAGAAGCCCATCGATCGGGAAGAGATCTTCAACCCGCGCAGCGCGCGCTAGCGCAATCCCACCTCGTTCGGCTGGCTCAGGCGCCCACGCGCCCGTTGCCGCGTTGTGGCGGCTGTGCCGAGCTCTTGTCTTCGTCGGGCCTGTGAACCGCTGGCTGCATGCCAAGCAGCCGCTCGCTCGCCATGTCGAACACGAGCTTCGCGCCAAACTCGAGCTTGGTACGGAACACGGCCCAGTGCTTTGCTCCCTGCTCGCAGAGCGTGGCGTTGCGGTCGCAGAAGGTCGCGGCACTCCGCACGGCGTCGCTCGCCGTCCTGTAGAGCTGGGCCTGTCGCTCCTTGTCCGAGGGGAGCAGCAGCACGATCAGGCTCCCCCAGAGCGCCATACGAATCAGAAACATCGATCTCAACCTCGCGAAGCTCGCTCTCGAGCCGAGGCCGCATGAGCGGCCGAAATCCATCGTCCGAATTTACCTTGAAGAGGCGAAATCACCGCAAAGGCGTGCAGGCGCATTTGTCTAAAATTACGCGCATTTTCTTTACGCTTCGCTGAGCTTTACGCGGTTGATGCGGATGAGATGTGAAGCGGCGAAGGGGCGGCGAATCGTCCTGAACCGGGCGGCGCTCGCAGCGGGTGGAATACCGCAAAAACATTGCGCGAACATCCCCATGTTACACGCGTTGTTTCAATGGTCTGGCTGCGTCTTGCGTGATGAGAACAAAGATGGTACATGAGTGGTTAATTGCGAGAATCTGCAACTCGTGGAATAAGGAACCTGCACCATGGCTGCTGCGCATTTACGCGTCGTCGAGGGGGACGAGATGGACAAGCACAAGGCGCTGGATGCAGCGCTGGCGCACATCGAGAAGCAGTTCGGCAAAGGCTCGATCATGCGCCTCGGTGCCAATGATCGGACCATCGACGTCGAAGCTGTTTCGACTGGGTCGCTCGGGCTCGACATCGCGCTCGGGATCGGTGGTCTCCCGCGCGGGCGCGTCATCGAGATCTTCGGGCCCGAGAGCTCCGGCAAGACGACGCTCGCGCTGCATGTCGTGGCCGAATCGCAGCGCCGTGGCGGCATCTGCGCCTTCGTCGACGCCGAGCACGCCGTCGATCCGGTCTATGCCCGCAAGCTCGGCGTCAAGGTCGAGGACCTGCTCATCTCGCAGCCTGATTCCGGCGAGCAGGCACTCGAGATCGTCGATACCCTGGTCCGGTCTGGCGCGGTCGATGTGCTGGTCGTCGACTCGGTCGCCGCGCTGACGCCCAAGGCCGAGCTCGAAGGCGAGATGGGGGACAGCCTCCCCGGCTTGCAGGCGCGCCTCATGAGCCAGGCGCTGCGCAAGCTCACCGGCACGATCTCCAAGTCGCGCTGCATGGTCATCTTCATCAACCAGATCCGCATGAAGATCGGGATCATGTTCGGGAATCCCGAGACGACGACCGGCGGCAATGCGCTCAAGTTCTATTCCTCGGTCCGTCTCGACATCCGCCGCATTGGCCAGATCAAGGAGCGCGACGAGCCGGTCGGCAACCAGACGCGCGTCAAGATCGTCAAGAACAAGGTCGCGCCGCCCTTCAAGCAGGTCGAGTTCGACATCATGTACGGCCAGGGCATTTCCAAGACCGGCGAGCTCATCGATCTCGGCGTCAAGGCCGGCATGGTCGAGAAGTCGGGCGCTTGGCTTTCCTTCAAGGGCAATCGGATCGGCCAGGGTCGCGAGAACGCCAAGACCTTCCTCAAGGACAATCCCAAGGTGGCTGCCGAGATCGAGGCCGCGATCCGCCAGAATGCCGGGCTGCTCGTCGATCAGATGCTTCAGGCCGAGCGCGACGAGGACCCCGATCCGGATGGCCTCACCGAGGTGCCAGATGCCGATGGCGTGCTGCCCGATCCCGAGGACGCGACGGCGCGCAAGGGCGCCCGCGCGGGCCGCCGGTAGGCCCGTCGCGTGGCTGATCGACCGCCGCCGCCCTTCGCCGCGTTCCGTGCGGACGACGTCGTGGCCGCGGTCGAGATCGCGCTTTCGCCCTTCGCGGCACAGGCGGCGCAGTGTACGGCCTGTATTCTCGCCGAGACGCGCACCAACGTCGTATTCGGCTCGGGTAGTGCGCGCTCAGGGATCGTCCTCATCGGCGAGGCACCAGGGGCGAACGAGGATGCCCAGGGTCTGCCGTTCGTTGGACGCTCCGGGCAGCTTCTCGATCGCCTGCTCGCCGAGACGGGCATCGCGCGTGGCGATGTCTATATCTGCAATGTCGTGAAATGCCGGCCGCCGGGAAATCGCGATCCACGCCCAGAGGAGGTGGTGACCTGCGCGCCCTTCCTGCGTGCGCAGCTCGAGGCGTTGAAGCCCCGCGTGCTCTGCGCGCTCGGCCTGCACGCAACGCGCTGGCTGCTGCCCGGCAAGGAGGCCATGGCCAAGCTGCGCGGACGCGTGCTCGACTACCGGGGCATCCCGACGATCGCGACCTATCATCCGGCTGCGATCCTGCGCAGTCCCGGCTTGAGGGGTAACGCCTTAGGAGATCTCGAGCTTATGCGCGAGGTTGCGGAGAAAGCCGCGCGCGAGGCCGGCGCTTAGATATCGGGTCGGCCTTCGCGCAGGCAGGGAAAGGCCCGTGTTTCGCCAGCCGTGCGACGCGATTGAAAGTGCATAAGCACCCTGGGGTGGTGGCCAAGCGGCAGAGCACGGCCTAGGGTCTCCCAAGCGAGTCTATGCGCCCTCAATCGTCTTTGCGTTGGGATGTCTGTGGCGGGGCGCACACAACCTTCAACAGCGAGTGCATCGTGGCTCTCAACGCGCAGCCTTTTTGGAATTGGATCACCGAACGCCATCGCATCTACCTCAAGAAGGCTGCCGGTGAGCCTGCCCCTTGGACCAGGGACGAGATCCTGCAGACCTACAGCTTCTGCAATGTCTTTCGCGAGCTCGACAAGGTCACTGTCTGGGTGCGCGAGAAGTGGCGCGAGCCCTATGCCGACAATCCGCAGCTTTGGATCGCCATGTGCCTTGCGCGACAGGTGAACTGGCCGGATACGCTGGAAGAGGTCGGCTTTCCGGTGCACACGTACGATGCCAAGGCGGTTCGCGCTACGCTCGAGGCGCGCAAGGCGCGCGGCGAGAAGGTCTACACGGGCGCTTACATGATCAGTGCCCCCTCGGGCGAGTTCGCCGGCATGGCTAAACCCGAGTACACGGCTCATGTCGTGGTCGGCGCACTCTGGGATGCGCGCCATGAGTTCGAGGCCATGTTCGCCGGCGGCCGCCAGCCGACCATGCAGGAGGTCCATGCCTGGCTCCGCCAGTTCCGCGGATGGGGTGATTTCATGGCCTATGAAGTGGTGACGGACCTTCGCCACACGCGCTACCTGCGCAATGCGCCGGATATCAATACCTGGGCCGTTGCGGGACCGGGCGCGATCCGCGGTTTGCACCGCCTGCACGGGCGCCCATATAAGAAGTCGCTGACGCAGACGCAGGCGCTCGAGGAAATGCGCGAGCTGCTCGAGTTGTCGAAGACGAGCCTGCCGGATTTCGTTCCGCCTCTGGAGCTCCGCGAGGTCGAGCATTCGCTCTGCGAGACGGACAAGTATCTCCGCGTCGCCAACGGAGAGGGCCGCCCCAGGGCCAAATACGAGGGTGTTGCCGCATGAAGGTCGTCCAAGCCCGGAACGTCAATGACGCGGTCGTCAAGGGCGCGGAGCTCTTGAAGGAGGGCGGGTTCGTGCAGGCGAGTCGCGCCGGCGGCACCATCGAGTATCCCGAGCCCGTCTGCACCGTCTACGAGCGGCCGCTGGAGCGCGTGCTCTTCGACGGCGTGCGCGATGCGAACCCGTTCTTCCATCTTCTCGAAGCGCTGTGGATGCTCGCCGGGCGCAATGACGTCGCATGGCTTGCGCGCTTCAATCAGCGCATGGTTACCTACTCCGACGATGGCGTCGTGTTCAATGCCGCTTACGGCTATCGCTGGCGCCAGCAGTTCGATCTCTCGAAGGCACAGGGCCGTCCCTTCCGCGACCAGCTCTCGATCATTGTCGATCTGCTGCGCAAGGATCCCGACAGCCGCCGCGCCGTGCTGCAGATCTGGGATGCCGAAGCGGATCTCGGCGTTGCCAGCAAGGACCTCGCCTGCAACACGCAGGCCATGTTCAAGGTGCGCAGTGGCCGCCTGAACATGACGGTCTCGAACCGCTCGAACGACATCATCTGGGGCTGCTACGGCGCCAATGCCGTGCACTTCTCGATCCTGCTCGAGTACATGGCGGCGCGCATCGGCGTCGAGGCCGGCGTCTACCGCCAGATGAGCGACAGCTATCACGCCTACGAGGACACATGGTCCAAGATCAGCGGCATTGCTGACCGCTTCGAGGGCGATCCATACGCAAAGTGCGAGGTCGCGGTATATCCGCTCGTCGGCGCACCGGAGCACTTCGATGCAGATCTCTTCCACTGGCTCGACAATCCGCCCGATGGCCTGAGCCTTCAGCAGTGGGATGCGGAGGCTGCGCGCGGTGCCGCACAGAACCCCTATTTCCTGCATGTCGCGACGCCGATCTACAACGGCTGGTTCGCCTATAAGCGCAAGGATCGAGCCGCCGCGCTGGCGTGGGTCGAGCGCTGTGCCGCGACCGACTGGCAGCGAGCCGCGCGCGAGTGGCTCGAGCGGCGCTGGCAGGCCCGCGTGAGCGTCGCGGCGGAGTAAGAGGCCGGACGTGACGAGCGAGGACGCTGAGCGCAAGGCGCTTCTGGAGCAGATTGCCGTCAGCGATACGGCGACGCTGAAGCGGCTTGCGGCCTTGCTTGCCAATGACCGCCAGAGCATCGCGGACAGCGGCTCCGGCTATCTTGGTCATCTCGGCGCCGTCGCAGACAGCGATGTGCGCGGGCTCGCGAATGCCGAAAGATCCTATGGCAATAGCTGGAAGCGTCGCGGCGGCGTCGACACGTTCAACATGCTCGCACGCAAGTGGGACCGCGTCGAAAAGCGTCTCGCGACCACGATTCCCGCGAGCGCAGGTACGTCCGGCGCCTCGCCCTACGACATTTTCGAGCACATTGCTGCGGATACGAAGATCGATGGTTTCATCGACGATGTCCGTGACCTGCGCCGCTATCTCATGCTCGCCGAAGCCGAGATCGCCGCGCGCAAAGACGCCCATGTCGAGGACAGCGGCCGCGGCTATCTCGATCAGCTCCAGGCCATTGCCGACCGCGACGTTGCCAATATCGAGGAGAAGGAACGCGCGTACGGCAGTAGCTGGAAGCGGCGCGGCGGTATCGGCGCTTTCATGATGCTCGCCCGTAAATTCGACCGCATCGAGCAGCGCGTCTCGAAAGAGATCGCAGCCACGGCCGATTCACCCGGCGCCCAGCGGCACAACCTCTTCCAGCACATTGTCGCCGACACCCGTGCCGAGGGGCTTCTCGACGACATCCAGGATCTGCGCCGCTATCTCATGCTCGTCGAGGCTGAGATGGCCGCGCGCGGCGCCATCGAGATCGGCACGGCCCGCGACAATCGCGGTTGAGTCGATCCCTCAGGCCCCTTCCGGCGGCAGAGCCGGCGCGCCCGCGGCCGCGAGGACCGCGCGGCCAAAGTCGTTTCCCGGCTCGCGCCACAGCGTGTGCACATGGCTCGCGAGCTGGCGCGTCGCATATTCGATCGACAGCGTCGGCCCGTGCAGGCGATAGTAATGCAGATCGATCGTCTCGAAGCCGCCCACCCACTGAAAGCGCAGAGTATCGCGCGCCGCGCCCTCGAGCCGCGCCATCTGCGCATGTGCGAGGTCATGAGGCAGGTTCGAGATGTACGTCTCGGCAATGCCGAGCATGAGGTGGCGCTGCGTCTCGTCGCTGAGCTCAGCGTAGGAGATGCCCCCAGGCTCGGTAGCAAGCTCCGCGTGCCGTGGCCCCGCCCGCACGTTGTTCGGCACCTCGCCAGCGCGTCGTGTACGCGATAGCTGCCCGCCATCGAGATTGCGCGCAAGATCGC
>CAUJKI010000119.1 GCA_963205015.1 Pseudomonadota bacterium | reverse complement strand
GCCACCATCGGCGAATGGGGACGAAGCCACCCAACCAGTCGACGCTCCGGACCAGGATTCCCAGTGCCTGAACTTCCGGCACACCACTGCACTCGAACAGCCAGGGCACGCTCCCCGCCGGCAGCGTCGATATCCAGCTCTCGATCCACGCGAGGGAAGTGAAGAAGGTCCCGCCCGACGCGTCGTGATAGGCCGACCAGGCCTGACGCCAGTCCGGCCGCTCCTGCAGGGGCAACAACCGAACCGTTGGCATCTGGCTGGAGGTGCGCTTCCGGTGACGCTAGTGAGTGCTGCCGCAGCCTGCTCGGAACCCGGATCGAACTATCGCTCAGGGCTGAGACGAGGGATCGTCGCCGGAGGCGGGCATCAAGTCACCACCCACGCTGCGGCTCCGCATGTCACCAGGCATCGCCCGCCGGGCGCTACCCAGTGGCCGCCCGATCGTAAGCGGCGTCGGACGGAAGACGAGAGTCAGCATCCAACGATTCTCGGATTCGGTGTCACTGACCAGGTCGCGGTCTCTTTCGAACCGCGTGAAGGTCAGCATGCCGTAGAGATCACGCACCAGTCGATGGCTGTAGGACAGATCGAAAGCCCAGTTCCGGTCATTGTATGCGGGATCGTCGGAAGACTCGCGCTCGTACGTGACCGCGGCCGTCGACTCGCTGCGCGACGTCCATCGATACCGCGCGGAGACCGTGGCTCCCGACCGATCCCGGTCTGCGATCGTGGCGTCGTCATAGCGCTCGCGCTCGAAAGCAGCACGCAACTGCATGGCCAGGCGGGCAGCATCGAAGCCCCAGGTCAGTGTCGACGAATCGAGCTCGTACGGAGCAGCGGTCAATGGGCTCGCGACCTCACCGCCTGGAGCGATGGACGATCCGATGCCGTCGCGAAACGCTTCCGCGGCGTCGGAACTCTGAGTCGAGGCTTGAAAGCCGAGCACGCTTCGGGAGCCGATCTGCCTCTGGATCTCGAAGTTGAACAGTGGCGCGGTGTCATCCTCACCCGTCGGACGGGACACGCTCGAGACTCCGGCTTCGACCAGCAGCGAACCGCGCCGTGCCACGCTTTCGAGCCGCAGCGAGGTAACATTGCGATCGTAGCCATCGAAGGACGGCAAGTCGCGGTAATCGACCTTGGTGTACGAATAGACGGCGGACAGGGAACGACGCTCCGATAGCCTGCGTCGGAGCTGCGCCGAACCCTCGTAGCGCTCGCTGTCGAGCGCGAACCCTTCGTAGTCGACCGTGGAATACGTCGCCGAGGCCTCAATCGCGTTCCGGCTGCCGAGTGGCAAAGCCAGGGTCGGACCGGTCGTGAAATAATTGACATTCTCCCGCACCAGTGGCCGGAGCTCACCGAAGCTCTGCCCGCCGATCTGGCCTAGCTCCTCGCGGAAGAACCAACTAAGCCTCTCTGGGAGAACTTGCCATGTGGCATCACCGGATATCTGAGGCAGCGTTTCCGATCCGAAGTCTCCCTTCAGGTACTCGTAGTGGGTGACATCGGCGTCCACATCGAGAGACAGCCGCGGCGTCTCGGAGCGAAGCTCCGCACCTGCACTCGCGACAGCGAGCGTTGCTTCACTCCTGACCGGACTGCCAGGACTAACGTTGTCCGAATGCACGCCCGCGACTGTACCTTCGAGCGCAAGCTCCATCGCAGGCGCGGGAAGCGCGACCAGTGCCATCGCAGCGACGCTCGCGAGGAGACGACATCCGCACGTCCCCGCCGAAGGCGTGGCGTGCGCCACGCGACAGGAGTCAGCCTTTGGAACCATAGTAATCCTGGTACTTCGCGTAATACGCACGCTCCGATATGGAAAGAGGCTGCCAGGCATTGAGTACGACGTGAATGGTCTTGCCACGATCCAGCTTGGAAGCCGCGTCCTCGACCGTCTTCTGTTGCGAGTAGTTCGCGCGGACGACGAACAGTAACTGGTCCGCTACTTTCATCAGCGCTGCGGACTCGCTAGTAACGAGCAACGGAGGACAATCCAGCACGGCAATGGTGCGGCCGGACGGCTGCACCAGGTTCTCGAGCAGCGCGCGCATCCTGGCGCTCGCGATCAGCTCGGACACATCCTCGCGCCACTTTCCAGACGGTATGAAGAAGACCGACGGCTCGACCGTTGGCAACAGAACATCGGCGAGTGAGACCTGCTCACTGGAGAGATAGTCCGACAGTCCCGGTCGATCATGTACGCCGAGCAGCGAGGAAAGCTGGTGCCTCGCGACGTCACCGTCGATCAGGACCGTGGCGACATCGTATTCCATCGCCAGGCTCGACGCCAGATTGAAACTAACGTAGCTCTTCCCCTCCCCCGGAAGCGAACTCAGTACGGCCACGGCGCTCGTACGCTGCGTCGGATTGGACTGCTCGTGCGTCGCGGCGGCCGCCAGCACCGGTGACTTGATCGACCGGAACTCGTTTCGCCGCATGCGGGCCTTGCCTTCGGCGACGACGAACCCCGCCGCACGCAGGGATTCACTTCGAAGGTCGACGAAAGCCTTCCCGCGCACCATTGCCGCAAACGTCTGGCCGGAAGCGCGGGACGCAGGGACTGCAGTTACCGCGCGGGCCGCCTCCGCCTCGACGGTACGACGAATCGCCTTCTCAATGATGCTCATTCAGGCGCCCGACTCCATGATCGTCCTCACTCGCTGCGCAATTGGATCCACCGCCACCAGCAGCGCAACCGCAAACAACAGCAATGTCACGGCGGCCGCCGCGAACCGACGCCCCTGGAAGCGCCGTCTTGCTTCCTCCTCGTCGGTGAGCATTTCGCGGATTGCGCCGATCACGGGCAGGCCGATCATCTCCTGCAACTGACGCTTGGCGACGAAGACGGGAGCGAGCAGGCTCAAAGCTACCGCCACACCCACTCCCGCCGCGACCGACAGGACCAGAACCGCAGACAAGAGTACACGGCGACCGAGCCCCACTGGCTTGCTTGGAATCGTCGGCGGCTCGACGATCCTGAACTTGGACTCCGGGTCCTTGTCGACGTCCCGCGAAACGCGCGCGATCTCCAGACGCTGCAGGAGTTGCTGGTACTGCTGGCGCGTCACGTCGTAGTCACGGGTCAAGCTGCTGTAGGCAGCCTCGACCTCGGGCGCAGCCGCCACGGTTCGCTGCAACGCCGCAATCCGTCGCCCTGCCTCCGTCGCCTGCGCCTCGAGCGCGGCGATCTGCACGTCGGTGGAATTCA
>CAUJKI010000118.1 GCA_963205015.1 Pseudomonadota bacterium | reverse complement strand
GCGCACCAACGCCACTCCCCGCCCCGTATTGCGGCGTTTCCGCTGGGGCAACCCACCCCCCGAGCGAAAACGCATCATTCCGTAGCGCACGGACTTACCCGGGGCGCCGCCTTGCGGCTCGTGCAGCCCCTGTGCCCCCTGCGCAACACCCCGGTACCCACCCCGGCATCCCGCTGCTACCATCCGTTCAACGCATGAACGCACTGCCGCCCACGTGCCCCCGCCCGACCCCACGGCCCCCGATGCAGGCCACGACGAAACGCTCTTCAAGGTGATGCGCGCGCTCGAGGCCAACCCGAACACCAGCCAGCGCGAGCTGGCCGAGTCGATGGGCATGAGCCTGGGCAAGGCCAACTACTGCCTGAAGGCGCTCGTCGGCAAGGGGCTGGTCAAGGTGCGCAATTTCCGCAACAGCCAGAACAAGCTGGCCTATGCGTACCTGCTCACACCCAAGGGGGTGGCGGCGAAGACGCGGCTCACCACGCGGTTCCTGAAGAGGAAGGTGGCCGAGTACGAAGCGCTGAAGTCCGAGATCGAGCAGCTGAAGCGCGAGGCCGGCCAATGACGCCCGCCGATCAGCGCACAACTTCGGGTTGGTACGTGGTCTACACCAAACCCCGGCAAGAGCACACGGCCCTGCATCACCTCGTCCGCCAGCACTTCGAGGTGTGGCTGCCGCTGATGGGCAAGTGGATCCGCAGGGGCGCCGAGCGCGTGTGCGTCACCGAGCCGATGTTCCCGCGCTACCTCTTCCTGCGCACCACGCAGCGCGAGCAGAGCCTGGCGAGCGTGCGCTCGACGATCGGCGCCGTGGGGCTGGTGCGCTTCGGCGAGCGCTCGCCCACGCTCGACGACGAGACGGTGGCCACGCTGCGCCAACTGGCCGATGAAACGCGCGAGCCGCCGGGCGTACCGAAGCCGGGCAACCGGGTGCGGGTGATGGCGGGGCCGCTGGCGGGCCTGGAGGCGCTGGTGGTGGCTTCGGCGGCCAGGCGGGTGGAGGTGTTTCTCGGGTTGCTCGGGCGGGAGATGCGCGTGAGCTTCAGCCCGGGCCTGGTGGAGGCGCTGCCGGGGTGAGGGCTCGCGCGGCGGCGCGGGTAGCGTCGCCGGCCGGTCGAAACCGGGTTTGCGTGCGGTCTCGGGTGGGGCGCGCACTGCGGTAGCGTGGGCGGAGATTTCGAGAGCCATGCGAGGAAGGCTGCAGGCGCACCGCATGCGGCGACCAGAGGGTATGAACCGTTGAAACGGAAGATCCAGCAGTGTGACTTAGAGGTCGGGGACAACGAGCTTGCGCCGCCGGACCGGGGTGTCGCGCGTTGAACGCCATTGCGCAGCGACTCCTCGCGTTCGGAAAGCGGCCCCTTGTCCGAAGCGTGATGGTAGTCGCCAGCGGAAGTGCGGCGGCGCAGGCCATTACGATGGCCTTCTCGCCGATCATTACCCGTCTCTACGGCCCCGAGGCATACGGCAGCATGGGTGTCTTCATGTCGATCGCCGGGGTCGCGAGTACGGTCGCCGCCTTGAGCTATCCGATCGCGATCGTCCTACCGAGAAGTGACGTCGAAGCGTTGGGCTTGATGCGCGCGTCCATGTACGTCGGTATCGCAACGTCGCTCGTCGTCACGTTCGCGCTGTACCTGTTCGGCTCGGCGCTCGTCGCGCTCCTGAACGTCGGGGCGATTGCGGCCTTCGTCTACCTCATTCCGGTCTACATGCTCATTACCGTGATGAGCGCCGTCGCGGGGCAATGGTTGATCCGGAAACATGCATTTGCGCTCGTGGCGAAGGTGTCGGTGTGGCAGGCGCTTCTAACGGGCTCGACGAAGGTCGGACTCGGCATCTTCTATCCGACTGCCGCCGTTCTCGTCGTAACGAACGCCCTTGGCGTAATCATCGGCGCAGTACTCATGGCACTTGGCTGGCGCCGCTCGAGCACGCACAACGAGCCCGAGACGAAGGTCGCGGAGCCAGCAAGCTCGGCGCGGGAACTGGCCGCCCGTTATCGCGACTTCCCGCTCCTTCGCACACCACAGGTCTTGCTGAATGCACTCTCTCACAGCTTGCCGGTGATGATGTTGGCGTCGTTCTTTGGCGCATCTTCGGCCGGGTTCTATTCGATCGCTTCCGCTGTTACTGCGCTTCCTGCCGGATTGATCGGCAATTCGGTGACGCAGGTCTTTTACCCCCGGATCACGGAGGCGATCAATCGCGGGGAAGATGCCAGGGCGCTGATCATCAAGGCCACCACTGCGCTAGCCCTGAGTGGAGTTGCGCCCTTTGCGCTCGTAGTTGTCGCCGGCCCATTCCTGTTCGCCACGGTGTTTGGTGCGGAGTGGCGCACGGCGGGCAGCTACGCTCAGTGGCTCTCGATCTGGCTTTTCTTCCAGTACATCAACAGGCCCGCTGTCTCCGCGATCCCGGCGCTCCGGCTGCAAGGCGGCCTGTTGGTCTATGAACTTTTCAGTTCTTCAACGAAGGTTCTTGCGCTCTTCGTAGGGTACGGGATGTTCGGGAGTGACATCGCTGCGATTGCTCTATTTTCACTCTTCGGCGCGTTTGCCTACGCCTGGTTGATTCTATGGGTAATTCGGCGGAGCGGCACATCGAGCAATGACCCAGCCCCTAGCAGGTACGGAAGTGAAGCCTGAAAAACAAGTCGACCGCACGCACTACGAGTTTGCTCGCTATATGTCGAAAGCGCGTTGGGCCAGCGTCTGGCATCAACTCGACGAAATCCAGAAGCTGCAGCCTGCCAATGTTCTGGAAGTCGGCCCCGGTCACGGTTTGTTCAAGACGGTCGCGAGTGCCTTTGGAATTTCTGTCGAGACACTGGATCTGGATCCGGAGTCGAAGCCTGACCATGTCGGGTCAATCACCGAAATCCCGCTTGCGGACGGGAGTTACGACGTCGTTTGCGCATTCCAGGTCCTGGAACATCTGCCGTACGAGCAATCTTGTCGAGCCTTCTCCGAGATGGTTCGCGTCAGCAGGCGGCACGTCGTGATCAGCCTTCCAGATGCCAAGCCGGTGTGGTTCTATCGACTCGATCTGCCAAAGCTCGGAACCCGTGAATTCCTTTTGCCTCACCCATTGTCAAGCCCCCGGATACATGAGTTCGACGGTGAACACTATTGGGAACTCAACAAGCGAGGTTATCCTTTGGAGCGGATCCTCACTGATTACACAGGCATCTCCCTAGTTAAATCATATCGTGTCCTGGAAAATCCCTATCATCGCTTCTTCGTCTATGCGCATGAAGTAATTGGGAAATGAATGGAGACAGAGAGAAACGAAATCGAAACTTTGACGCAGCTAGATGGGGGCCGTAAACGGCAGAAGAGTTATCTTCAGGCAAGAAGCGAAGCACGGCAAATGGTCTTTCGATAATACGCTCTTCAGAAGCAGCGCTCTGCCCAGTCGCCAATGTGGCCGTCAATGCGCAAATTGAAAAGCTTGCAACGCATTGATGAGACCACCCCGATTTCGAACATCCGCCTGCTATGCCGACAGCAAGAATTAAAACAAACGTCGCCTTTGGTCACCAAGACCTTCCTTCCAATTCACTGCTTGATTTCATGCCCGATCGTGAGCTGAGAGTACTGCATCTGGTCGGCGGAACAATCGATGGGGGTGCTGCTCGCGGTGCCTACTGGTTGCACCGCGGCCTGATAGATCTCGGGGTCCATTCACGAATGCTTATGAGCGGCCCGAATGATACATCCGACAATTCCGTTCTTGCTCTCTCCAATGGGCAGAAAGCAAGACTAGTATCAGCGTTGCGCGCACGCCTCGATAACGCCCCACTCCTAATGTATCCACATCGGCCGAAGACGACCTTCAGTACGGGGTTGATCGGGTCTTCGTTCATGAAAACCAATGCCTACGCTGAAGCGCATGTCGTGCACCTGCATTGGATAAATGGGGGGCTCGTTGGTATTCGAGATCTGAAAAAAATAAGAAAGCCTCTCGTTTGGACGCTACGAGACATGTGGCCGATGACAGGCGGCTGCCATTATCCGATGAACTGCGACAATTTTCTGAAAGCATGTGGGGAATGCCCTCAACTCGGCTCGTCGACCAAGTATGATCTCTCTCGAGCAATCCATATGCTGAAGAAGCGAAACATTCCGGCCGATCTGATCATTGTTGGATTAAGTGAATGGATTTCCCAGCAGGCGAGAGAAAGCTCTATTTTCTCAAGGCACGAGATTAGAACCATCCCTAATAATATCGATACCGAATCCTTTTATCCTGTAGAAAAAGAAATTGCACGCTCCATTCTCGGCATTAAATCCGGAAAGAAAGTTGTTTTGCTTGGTGCCCAGTCCATTCACGATATTTACAAGGGATTCGAGAATTTCCGATTGGCAGTCAAACGTCTCCCGCCTGACCGATATCAGCTTTGTTTCTTTGGTCGAACCGATCCAGACTTACCCGCCAAACTTGGCTTCGAATATCATGAGTTCGGCTTTCTCTGCGACGATATAGCTCTGAGATTGGTCTATTCGGCTGCGGATGTGTTTGTCTCACCAAGTCAGGCGGAGTCATTCGGAAAGACTATTGCTGAGGCTATGGCGTGCGGCACGCCAGTTGTCTGCTTTGACGCGGGCGGGCCTCGTGACATCGTCGATCACTCTGTGAACGGATATCGTGCGATTCCATTTGATTCGGAGGATCTAGCGCGCGGAATCGAATGGATCGCGGGCCACGTTAATCCACGGCAATTGTCGACCTCGGCACGTGAGAAGATCATCCAGAAATTCGACTGCCAAGTCGTCGCACGGCAATATGTCGAACTGTATCGCGACATCTTGCGAAGACAGTAGCGCGTACCGGCGCTAGTGTTCTGAGTCAGAAATAACTTGTATTAACAAGATCCATCCCCACATGTCGTGTACGGTATCGGCACGACGAGGCGGCGATGAGAGGAAGGCCCAAGGCAGCACTGGTATTGAGCGATGCGGAGCATGAGCAATTGCGCGCCTGGACGCTGCGTCGCAAGACGGCGCAGGCGCTGGCCGTGCGCGCGCGCATCGTGCTGGGTTGCGCCAGCGGCCAGACCAATCAGGACGTGGCCGCGCGCTTGCACACCACGGCGCAAACGGTCTCGAAGTGGCGCCGGCGCTTTCTCGAGCAACGTCTGGACGGGTTGCTCGATGCGCCCCGGCCCGGTGCGCCCCGCACGATCGCCGATGCGCAGGTCGATGCCGTGATCGCCCGAACGCTCGAGACGGTGCCGCGCAACGCCACGCACTGGAGCACCCGCTCGATGGCGCGAGAGGCGGGCATCTCGCAGTCGGCGGTCTCGCGCATCTGGCGCGCCTTCGGGCTGCAGCCGCACCGCCAGGAGAGCTTCAAGCTCTCGACCGACCCACTGTTCGTGGACAAGGTGCGCGACATCGTCGGGCTGTACCTGAACCCGCCGGTGAAGGCGATGGTGCTGTGCGTGGACGAGAAGAGCCAGATCCAGGCGCTCGACCGCACCCAGCCGATCCTGCCCATGGCCCCGGGCATCCCTGAGCGGCGCACGCACGACTACATGCGCCACGGCACCACGACGCTGTTCGCGGCGCTCGACATCGCCACGGGCGAGGTGATCGGCCAGTTGCACCGGCGCCATCGCGCCAGCGAATTTCTTTCGTTCTTGCGCACCATCGAAGCGAACGTTCCGCCGGACCTCGACGTGCATCTGGTCATGGACAACTACGGCACGCACAAGACGCCGAGCGTTCGGGCGTGGTTTGCCCGTCATCCGCACTTTCACGTTCACTTCACTCCTACCTCGGCCTCGTGGCTGAACCAGGTCGAGCGCTGGTTCGCCACGCTCACCGAGAAATACATCCGGCGCGGTACGCACCGTTCGACGCGCCAACTCGAGCAGGCCATTCGCGACTACCTCAGCATGAACAACGCCGACTCCAAGCCGTTCGTGTGGATCAAGTCCGCCGATGCCATTCTGGCGAGCATCGAGCGGTTTTGTCTGCGAATTTCTGACTCACGACACTAGGAGGCGTTCAATGAATCAGGGCGAACAATGACGCGTGGTGCAATCACCGATTTAGATCCATCGGATTTGACGAATTGGACAGGTGAGTCACGCCTATCATTTTCTGGTACCGCGCTGGCGTTGATACTGCTCGCCGTGAGTGGTAATCCAGTGGTGTCAGGAACGTCGACTGCCCCGGTGATCCTTGCGGCGATCCTCTCCTTTGTCATCTTCACTCGAAGCGGAAACCTCAGCGTGCGCTTCTTGAGGCGGTATGCATTATTGGCTACCACGTTCGGTCTTGTGTTCGCTGCACATCAATGGCAGTTTGGGGTCATCTCAGTCGCTGGCTCCTCATACTTCCTGGTTAAGATGTTTGTGGGTGGATTGGTTATCAGTTCCCTTGGAAAGACCTTCGGGCCACACTATTTTCGAGCTGTCTATCTCCTATGTGTCTCGAGTCTGTTCATTTACGCCATCCTCTTACTTATTGGACCGGAAATCTTCCCGACGCTGGTCGACGAGGATTTAATCGGCCTGAACCGCAAGTCTATCGGCGTGTTTACCGCTCTTACGACCGCCGATTGGTGGCGGAATTCTTCGATGTTCTGGGAACCTGGCGCGTTTCAGGGGATGATTAATCTTGCCTTCCTGCTGATGCCCGCCCAATTGTTGTTGGAGAAGCGGATTCGCTGGAGGTTGGTCGCAATGGTCGGGGCGCTATTCACAACGTTTAGTACGACCGGCTACTTAGTGTTTTTTGCGTTGTCAGCCTACAAGCTTTATCAATTGCGTGCACGGGTGACTTTGAGATTTTTTCTTATCGCGCTTGTGCTCGGAATTGGTGCAGTTCTTATATCCGAGGCGCATTTTCTCGGGGCGAAGATTCGGATTCAGTTCGAGAATCTGTCTTTGAGTTCGGATTACAGCTCAGATCGGTTTGGTGCCCTGGCGTTTGATTTGTATTATATTGAGAAGCATCCGGTATTCGGGAACGGTCTTATCGATGAGACGCGCTTTGCGGATCACCCATATCTGCAC
>CAUJKI010000117.1 GCA_963205015.1 Pseudomonadota bacterium | reverse complement strand
GCCGCGCGCGCTCGTCGGCGACAGCCACGACGAGGACATCACCGCGCTTTCGGCAGCCCTCATGTCGGGCCGCGGCGAAGCTTCGGGCGTGGCCATCGCGCGGCGCATTCTCGATCACTACCGCAAGCTCGATGCCGACGCGCGGCGCGCCTTCTTCCGTTACCTCGTCGAGCACATCAAGCCCGACGAGAGCGAGGTCGAGAAGGCGGCCGCCGCCTATGTCGCCGCCCCTGGCGAAGCCACGCTCAAGGCCCTGCAGCAGGCCGTCGAGAGCCCGCGCCAGGAATTCTTCCGCCGCCTCAATCTTGCCCCGGGCGCGACCGCCGAGATCGTCGCCATGCGCCGCGACCTCCTGCGCATGCCGAAGTCCGAGCCCTCGCTCGCGTCCCTCGACAGCGACCTCATGCATCTCCTGCACTCGTGGTTCAATCGCGGCTTCCTGGTGCTGAAGCGCATCGACTGGCAGACGCCTGCCGCCATCCTCGAGAAGCTCATCCAGTACGAGGCCGTGCACGAGATCAAAGGTTTCGACGACCTGCGCCGTCGCCTCGATCCGGCCGACAGACGCTGCTTCGGCTTCTTCCATCCCTCGCTCATCGACGAGCCGCTGATCTTCGTCGAGGTCGCGCTGATGGGCGACAGCCCCGCGAGCATTCATTCCGTGCTCGGCGAGGCACGCAAGAACGGCAATCCCACGCCGGCGCCGACGACGGCCGTCTTCTATTCGATCTCGAACTGCCAAGAGGGGCTCAAGGGCATCTCCTTCGGCAACTTCCTTATCAAGCAAGTCGTCGAGGATCTCGCGCGCGAGCAGCCCCAGCTCAAGACCTTCGTCACGCTCTCGCCCGTGCCGACCTTCGCGCGCTGGCTCGACCGCGTCCTCGGCGATGACCAGGAAGGGCTCGTCAGCGAGGCCGATCGCGAGGCCCTTCACGCGCTGAGAAACCCGGCCTGGATGGAGGACGAGGAGGAGCCCGAGGCGCTGCGGACGTCGCTGCTCGCGCTCGCGGCACACTATTTCCTGTTCGCGCGCGCCGCCGACGGCCGTCCGGTCGATCCCGTCGCGCGCTTCCATCTCGGCAATGGCGCCCGGCTTGACCGCATCAACTGGCTTGGCGACGTCTCCGAGAAGGGCCTGCGCGAGGCGCACGGCCTCATGGTCAACTACCGCTATGACCTCAAGGAGATCGAGCGCAACCACGAGGCCTATGCCAACGAGGGCGAGGTCGCGGCCTCACGCGCCGTACGCCAGCTCGCCAGGACGCCGCAGCGCGCAAAGCCCAAGATTGCCGCACCGAAGGCGCTGCTGCAGCTACCGCTGCGCGACCGCCCGCCGGAAGCGGCGCCAGCGGGCGACAAGGCCGACGGAAGCGACCACGACAAGGGCGGATGATGGCTGCGCAAGGATCCTGCGATTGAGCGCGATCACCTTCATCACGCATCCTGAGGTCGTGGTCGATCCGCACATCCCGGTACCGCGCTGGCACCTCTCGGATCTTGGCATCGCGAGGATGCGGGCGTTCTCTGCTTCCCCTGTACTGCGCGGGATCAATGCCGTCTGGGCAAGCACCGAGACTAAGGCAATCGAGGGCGCGGGTATCGTGGCGGGCGCACGCGGCCTCCCCATTTCCGTCCATCCGGGACTAGACGAGAACGACCGCAGCGCGACGGGTTTTCTGCCACCCGACGAGTTCCAGCGTACGGCGGACGCGTTCTTTTCCAATCCGCATGAGAGCGTGCGCGGCTGGGAGCGTGCCATCGATGCGCAACGCCGGGTGGTTGCAGCCTTCGATGCGATCGTGGCGGCCCGGCCGGACGGCAACATCGCGATCGTGGCCCACGGCGGTGTCGGCACGTTGCTCTACTGCCACCTCGCTGGCGTTCCCATCAGCCGCCAATACGATCAGCCATCGCAGGGGCACTACTGGAGCTACACCCTCCCGTCGCGATCGCTGCTCCACGGCTGGCGGCCGATCTCTGCGGTATGAACCGCTTGCCTCTCAACTGCCGATGACGGCCTGCCGGCGGGCGAGGCTTTCCGCCGGCCAGATCTCCTCGCGCTTGTAGAAGATCTCGAAAGCCGGCACGCCCTCGGGGATCACCACCCAGGGCTGCTTCGATGCCGTGAAGATGTGCACGTCCGGCGGCAGGCGCGAGGGCTCGTCGAGCGTGCCGACACGCACGAAGCGGAACCTGTCCCCCGCGCCGGCATAGTTGCTCCAGAGAGCGACACGGCACGTCGGGCACCGCGCGATCTTCTGGCCCTTGCCGCTGTTCGATGGCGTGATCACCATCTCCGGCTCTCCAGCGAGCAGCTCGACACGATCGGCCTCGATCATCGCATTGAGCGCGAACGAAGCGCCCGTCTCGCGCTGGCACCACGTGCAGTGGCAGCAATGGACGAACAGCGGCCGGCTGACCATGCGATATCGCACCGCACGGCACGTGCAGCCACCCTCGTAAGTTTGCTCCTGATCGGACATCCGGCGAATTCCCTTATTGGCTGGACGAGTCGAGGATACGGGGAGACATTCTCGCAAATCGATGTCCCTGGCTACTGACAGTCACGGCGGTTCAATTGAGCGTTATGCCCCATTCCGGCCCTTCCCGAGGCGACCGCATCGCTCTATCCGTCAATGCAATAAATTCGAAGGAAGGTGCCGTCGATGCTGATCCAAAACGCCGGTGATATCCGTCCGTCAGAGATTACCGACCGGTCCGTCTATCTGAGGCGGCGTGAGTTTCTGTGCGGCGCAGCAACCCTCGGCATGGCTGCCGCTCTTCCTGCCCCTGGCTTCGCCGCAAGCCTGTCGGCTACGAAGAGCCCCTTCTCGACCGACGAGCCACTGACACCGCTGAAGGACATCACGACCTATAACAACTTCTACGAGTTCGGCACCGACAAGGACGACCCTTCCAAGAATGCCCATACGCTGACGGCGAAGCCGTGGACGGTCAAGGTCGACGGGCTCGTGAACAAGCCTGCGGACTATGATCTCGATGACCTGATCAGGAACGTCGCGCTCGAGGAGCGGATCTACCGTATGCGCTGCGTCGAGGGATGGTCGATGGTCATCCCGTGGATCGGCGTTCCGCTTGCGAGCGTGCTGTCGCGCATCGAGCCGCAGGGCAG
>CAUJKI010000116.1 GCA_963205015.1 Pseudomonadota bacterium | reverse complement strand
GTGAGGCGCCGCGGAAATGACCGGCAGACCATCAGGCATGGAGTCGATCGAGCCGCCCCAGGTTTCTTTGGCCTTCACGTTGCGCACCGCCGGGAACATCCGCTGCAGATCAGCGAGCGCGCTCTGAAGCATCTCGCGATCGGGCTCGGGATCCCAAACACGGACCGTTTCCTCCTCGAAGAATGTCGGCTCATCGAGGGACCATTGCCGACGCGCGAGAAGTGCGTTCAGGAACGGCTTCCCCAGACGTACCTTGAGCTTTTTGCCGCGCTGCTTGTACGTGGACCAGAACATCCGCATGTAGCGAAAGGCATCGGGTGTCAGATCAAACGTGCCGCGGCCACCGTAGGCGACGGTTAAGCCACCGTCGAGCCGCGCGCGAAGGCAGACAGTGGGCGTCGCCACCGCGACTGGCACGGCGCCGGTGGGCACGGGCTCAGTACGCAAGACTGAAGCATTCACGTGCAGCTGCGGCAGCCGTACGCCATGACGCTTCAGGAATGTCGACGACCAGATTCCACCGGCACAGAGAATGGCCCCCGCTCGCACGATCCCTCGCTCGGTGACGACAATGGTGGCTCGCCCACCGACCGTCTCGAAACCACGCACGGCGCATCGCTCGTGGATCGTCGCGCCCAACTCCCGCGCGGCTATCGCAAGGGCCGGTGCCGCCAATGCCGGCTCCGCAACGCCGTCGGAGGGTGTGTACAGGCCGCCAAGCCACTGCTCGTCAGTACCCGGCGTCATGGTGCGGGCTTCGGCAGGGTTCAGCAAGTTGCTGCGAACCTGTTGATCACGTGCGGCATCGTGCCAGCGTTCCCACGATGCGAGCTCAGCGGGGTCCTTGGTCACGAAGAGCACGCCGGTTTGCCTGAAGCCGAAATTGATTTGCGTCTCATTCTGCAGGCGCTGCCAAAGCTCCAGGCTGCGGGTCGCCAGCGGGAGCTCGGAAAGATCGCGACCTTGTTGGCGACACCATCCCCAGTTCCGACTGGATTGCTCACCTCCGATGCGACCCTTCTCCAGTACGGCAACACTGGCGCCTGCGCGCCGGAGATAAAGCGCCGCCGCACAGCCGACAATGCCGCCACCGACTACGACGACATCGACCTCCTTCGGGAGATCGGCGTGACTTTCCACACACTCGAGCTGAGGAGACATGGCAAGGCTCTTACTGACGGCGCAGGAGGCGCATTCAACTCGGCGGATTGGATGCGGGGAATACCATGAGATCGGTCACGTTCCAGCTCACACTACCGACTGCGCCGGCGTCGTATTTGAGAAGCGGGTCGCCGGTGCGACCTCCGACGACGAGCTGCCCGATTTCCGACTCGACATAGAGTAGGCGTCGCTCGCCGATAAATACATCGTCGAGGACACTGACATTCACGCTTTGACGGCCTTCGCCGAGCGGAGCCGATGCCTGGCCGAGCGTGAAAGTCATGTGCTCTGGGCGCAGCATGGCGAGGGCAGCTGCACCTGTGGGGATGTTATTGGATCGTGGTGCCGCGAGCTCTCCTGGCTTGCCATCGACGCTAAGCCGGATGCCGCCGCTTGCGTCACCGACGATAATACCGCTGATCTGGTTCACTTGGCCGACGAATGCCGCGACAGCCGCAGACAACGGACGGCGATAGAGCTCCTCTGGCGCGGCGCACTGCTCGATGCGCCCATTGTGCATCATGGCAACGCGATCAGAGATCGTCATCGCCTCGCGCTGGTCGTGCGTCACGAAGATCGTGGTGATGCCGAGCTGACGCTGTAGCTGGCGAAGCTCGACCTGAACGGATTCCCTGAGCTTGGCGTCGAGTGCTGCTAGTGGCTCGTACAGCAGACGCAGGCGCGGCGATGTCGCGAGTGCTCGTGCCAGCGCGACGCGCTGTTGCTGCCCGCCGGAGAGTTGGCGGGGATAGTGTGCTGCGTAGCTTGCCATGCGCACGAGTTCGAGGGCCTCGCGCACGCGCCGATCGCCGGTTGTCGATCCGCGATCCTTGAGGCCGAACTCGACATTCTTCTGGACGGTGAGATGGGGAAAAAGCGCGTAGCTTTGAAAGACCATGCCGAGATTGCGCTTGTAGGCCGGAAGACTCACGAGCGACTGTCCATCGACGACAATGTCGCCGCTGTCCGGCTGAATCAGTCCCGCGATGCAGCGCAGGAGCGTAGTCTTCCCGCAGCCCGACGGACCGAGAAGCGAGACAAGCTCGCCTGGGGCGATGTCGATCGAGGCGTCCGTGAGCGCAACATGCGGACCATAGGACTTTCTTAGGCCCGCGATGCGGACCCCGCCGGGCTTGATGTTTGCCGTCTCTATGGTCGCTTTGCCGTCCATGACTACCTTGACGTGAATACGAGATTGTTCAGCCCGAATGCCCGATCGAGCACGAACAACAGAACCGCGACGATGAGGATCTGCACCGTGGAGATGGCGGCAACTGTCGGATCATAGCTGTAAATCAGGTAGCTCAAAATCGAAACGGGTAGCGTCACGTTGGTGACGTTGGTCAGCAGCAGTGCGATCGGCACCTCGTCGAACGAGATGAGGAACGCGAAGATGCCGCCGGCAAGAATGCCGGGCCGGATCATGGGCAGCGTCACCTGGAAGAATGTGCGTATCGGGCTCGCGCCGAGAACAGCGGAGGCCTCCTCGATGTCACGATTGATGCCGGCATAGACGCTGTAGACCGTACGTAGCATGTACGGCAGCGTGATCACCATGTGTCCGGCAAGAAGACCGATGAAGTTGCTGCCAAGCCCGATCATGTTCACATAGAACAGCATGCCTGTGGCCAGTACGATATGCGGAAGCGTCAATGGCGACAGCAAAAACGCCTCCAGTTCCTGCTTGAAGCGGAAGCTGTGTCGAGCCAGCAGTAACGCTGCCGGTACGCCGACGATCGCGGTCCCGAGAGTCGTGGTGGCGCCCAGCACGACGCTATTCCATAGCGGGCCGATGAACTCTGGATCCGTGACCGCCTTCTGCAGCCAGCGCGTCGAGAAGCCTGGCGGCGGAAACACGTTGTATTCGGCGCTGTTGAATGCCGCGATGACCACTACGGCGAGCGGCGTCAGAATGAAGACGGTCATCGCGATCGCGTAGAACCTGATCCAAAGCGGCAATGCGCGCATTGCTATGCCCTCCGCGCACGCAGGCGCGCGTGCAGCGCGAGGCTTGCCAAGACGAGCGCGAGGAGAATGATGCCCATCGCGGCGCCGAACCCCCAGTTTGAGACGACCATGAGCTGTTGATAGATGAGCACGGCGACCGTCATAGTGCTCGTTTTTCCAAGCAGTAGCACCGTAACGAAGCTTCCGACCGACAACGTGAAGACGAGAATGGCTGCGGTGACGACACCCTCGAGGCTCAGGGGAAACACGACCTCGCGGAAGACACGTGACGGACCGGCGCCGAGCGTCAACGCTGCTTCCTCGAGGGCGCGATCGCGTCCTTCGAGGACGCTTGCGATGGAAAGAACAGCGAACGGCAGAAGGACGTGTGTCATGGCGATCGTGACGGCCGTCCACGTGTACATCAGCTCAAGCGGCTCGAGGCCTAGCCGACCGAGTACCGCGTTGACCAGGCCGGTTCCGCCCAGCACGATCATCCAGCCGTACGAGCGCACCACCACATTCGTAAGCAGCGGCGCCACGACGATGAAAAGCAGAAAGACCTTCCAACGGCCCTGCGCGTCCGCCAGGGCGTAGGCGAAGGGATAACCGAGAACGAGGCAAAGGGCGGTGACGCCGACGCCGAATAGAACGGTGTGGCCGAGGACCATCAGATAGTACGTATCGCCAAAGAACTTGGCGTAGTGGCCGAGAGAGGGATAGCTCTTGTCGAGCCTCAGGCTCTCCTGGAAGTTGACCAGTAGCGGGCCGATGAAGAACATGGCGAGAAGTAGGATCGCCGGCATTGCGAGCAGGAGATGCGGTGCGATGCGCGTGCGAGGCCGTGCCAGCAAATTCGCGGGGGCCGCCCGCGCAATATCGCGATGCGGCCCCGCGCCATATTCAGCCTGCTCCTGCACGTCCTAGGGTTCCTATCGCATCTCTTTGTTCCAACGCTCGACCCATCCGGGGAACTTGTCAATTTCCTGCGGATATGGAAGCAGCAGAAGCTCGTCGAGATTGGCGACCTTACCCTTCAGATCATCAGGATAGACGACCTTGGAATTCGTGACGGCGTAGCGCAGGGTCTTGGCATGGTTGAGCTGGACTTCGGCATTAAGCGCGCAGTCCATATAGGTCCATGCAGCCTCCGGTGAGTTCTTCACCTTGGCGACGGCCACTGTCACGCCGAGCGCGCCCGGCTTTGGATTGTAGTATCCGGCCCAGCTATTGCCCTTGTCGATGAAGCCGTAAGCACGACCATCCCAGTACATTACGAGATCGACCTGCTTGGCTGCGAAAGAGTCGAGCACCTCGACCGGGCTGGTCCAGAAGCGTTGTACGTAGGGCGCCATGGCTTTCAGCTTGGCGAAACCTTGATCGATGTCGCCGCCATAGATCTGGCCCATGAACCAGATCATGTCCGGTCCCCAGCTATAGGTGCCGGACGGCCATGAGACGCGCTTGCCGTACTTGCCCGCGATGATGTCCTCGATCAGCGTTTTCCAGTCGGCGGGAGGGTTGGGGATCTTCTCTTTATTGTACATGATGCCGAATGCGCCGACGTGAATGTCAATCGCCTTGCCACCCCACGGCTTGTGAAAGCGCTCCGGAATATCCTTGAGGCTTGGGATCTTGGCGGGATCGATTGTCTCGATGAGATCGGCGGAGATCGCGCGCATGGTGTCGGCCTGCGCCATCGTAACAACGTGAATGGGGGGCGATTTCGGATTGGCGCGAATACGATTGAGCCAGTCTGCGGACTCGCCAGTCTGGATGGCGAGCTTGTTGCCCGTGCGAGCGGTGTAGCAGGTCGCAAAATTCTTCTCGACCGACTCTTTCCAAATGCCGCCGTAGGCCGAGACGACCAGTGTCTCTTGCGCAAACGCCGTTGTTGCAGCCGTGCACAGTACGGCCAATCCCACTGCCACCCGTCTCAACATTTGCCCATTCCTCCATCATCAGCAAAAATTCCGCTGCAACGAGCCGCAGCGTATGGACGCCAATCGCGAAGCGGCCCGAGAGAGCCGAAAACGTCTTGGGCGGGCCAAGTAAACACGCTATCCTAGTTGAAGTCAGACTGCAATAAGAGGCGCGCACGTGAACCGAAAGACAAATGCTGCAGAGACGGACGTCGCGGACGCCGAGGATCGCTCGGACGATCCCATTGGACGTGAAATTCGTCGTATCAGGAAGACAAGGGGGCTCTCCCTGGAGGACGTCGCCAAGCTTGCGGGTGTGTCCATTGGCCTTGTCAGTCAGATAGAGAGGGGCATCGTCTCGCCGTCGATCCGCTCGCTCCGACAGCTCAGCAAGGCGCTCGGCGTACCAGTCTCATGGTTCTTCCAAACCGAGGACGGAGCTGTGGACGAAGATGGCGACAACATCGTGCGCGCTTCACACCGCCGTCGCCTCTCATTCAAGAAAAGCGGCGTTATCAAGGAACTTCTCACGCCGCATGGCCTGCAGAACCTGCAGATGTTGCAGATTACGCTCGAGCCCGAGGCGTCCATCAACACGGGCCTGATACAAGGCTCGGGCGAGAAATGCGGCATCGTTCTTTCCGGCGCGCTTGATCTTGTGATCGAGGATCGCACGCACACGATCTGGGAAGGCGACAGCTTTGGCTTCGACAGCTCCCTGCCTCACTCGATTCACAATCGCAGCCAGGGCGTCACGCGCGTCCTGTGGATCACAACGCCGCCGATCTACTGAGGCTTATTGACGGGAAGTGCGCGACAATGCGCAGACGTACATATGATCGGCAGCGACGCGCGCATGCAATAAATGCAGCTTCTTTTCATTGACAATAAAAATGGAGCGGCGCTACGCTCTGTACCAATAGTTGCGCACAGAGCGGCTTCTGGCAGAGCGCGCAGGCCCCAAGAGGGATGCACGGCATGATCGAAATCGGCGTCGACGTAGGCGGCACGTTCACCGACGTCGTCTGTTATGCAAGTGGCAGGCCAGTGGTGGTGCTGAAAGTGCCGACCACGCGCCAGGACCCGAGCCGAGCCATCCTGTCGGCCTTGAAGCAGCTTGCCGCGTCGGGCATGGACACCGACACGATCACGCGCTTCGTTCACGGCACGACCGCCGCAACGAACGCCGTGCTCGAGCGGCGCGGGCCAAAGATCGGTCTTCTCACCACACGCGGCTTCAAGGACGTGCTCGAGATCGGCCGGCAGATGCGTCAGCAGATGTACGATGCCATCCTGGAGCCAGAGACGCCGGTGTTTCTAGCGCCGGGGGCCATGCGCAAGGAAGTGAGCGAGCGCATCGCGGCAGATGGCACTATCCTTGAAGCGATCGATGAGGCGAGCTGTGCCTCCGCCGCTGCCGATCTCGTGGCGCGCGGCGCCACATCGGTCGCGATCTGCTTTCTGCACGCCTATATCAATCCGCAGCACGAACAGAAGGCTGCCGAGGTCGTGCGCAAGGCGTATCCGCAGCTCTATGTCTCGATCTCGTCGGAGGTCGACCCGGCGTTCCGCGAGTACGAGCGCACGGTCGTGACCGCCTTCGATGCCTACATCAAGCCGGTCGTCGACCGCTATCTGGACAACCTCGAGGCCGGTCTCGAACGTGCTGGCCTGCGGGCGCCGCTTCAGGTGATGCAATCTCGCGGCGGCGTTTCTGTCGCAAGCGTCGTGCGCGAGCGGCCAGTGCGCCTTTTCCTGTCCGGCCCGGCGGCAGGCGTCATCGGCGGTCAATCGGTCGGCGATGCGGCCGGCATCAAGGATATCATCACCATAGATATCGGTGGCACAAGCAGTGATATCGCGCTCGTCCACTCCGGCAAGCCGATCATCCGCGCAGAAGGCCTGGTTGCGGGCTATCCGATCCGCGTCCCGATGGTGGACGTCAACGCAATTGGAGCTGGCGGCGGTAGTGTCGCTTGGATAGATGCCGCGGGCGGGCTGCGTGTGGGACCGCGTTCGGCAGGCTCCGAGCCCGGACCCGCCTGCTATGGGCTCGGCGGCGAGGAGCCAACCGTCACGGACGCATCGATCGTTCTTGGCTATATCGATCCGACGTACTTCGCTGGTGGGACGGTGGAGTTGAAACCCGAGCTCGCACGCACCGCAATACGGAAGCACATCGCGGAGCCGCTCGGCCTGTCGGTCGAGGAGGCAGCGCTCGGTATCCATCGCGTGGTCAACGCACAGATGACCGAGGGTATGCGGCTCGTCTCGATCCGCCAGGGTTTTGATCCGCGCAGTTTCACGCTGGTGCCGCTCGGCGGTGGTGGCGGCATTCATGCTGCAGCGCTCGCTGACGACCTGAAGATCGGCCAGATCCTTATACCGCGTCATCCCGGCGTGCTGTCGGCTGCGGGATTGCTCGCCGCCAACATCGAGCACGAGAAGTCGATCGCTTTCGCGAAAGATCTCGAGGGGTTGTCGCTCGGCACGGTGAAGGAGAAGGTCGCTGAGCTCGATGCCGCGTGCGCTGCGCTGATGAGTCGTGAGGCCATCGGCGACGGCGCGGTCGAGCGGCTCTATTTCGCGGACGTCTGCTACATTGGACAATCGCACTATCTCGAAATCCCGCTCCACCTTGGAGAAGAAGATGCGCTCGCTCGGTTGTACGAGGACTTCAATGTCGCCCATGAGCGGGTCTTCGGCCATGCCCAACGCGTGGCTGCACGGATCGTGAACCTGCGCGGCCTGCATTTCGTCAGGGCCCGGCCGCCCCTCGCAGCACCCGATGGCTCAGCCGCCCCGGGGCGAGCGCGCCAGAAGGTGCGCAACGCGCATTTCGTGGGCGAACCAGTCGCGGTCGAGGCGCGCATCTATGCTCGAGAGCAGATGGCTGCGGACACCGTTGTCAAGGGGCCGGCAATCATTGAGCAGGCCGACACCACGACGCTCATCCCCGAGGGCTGGCAGGTGAGAAGCGCGCCAGGCGACAATCTACTCATGACGAGAGTGCGAGGTTAGTCATGGAAAAATTCACAGCGCTCGACCCGATCACGCTGGAAGTCGTGCGCAACAAGCTCGATGGTATCGCGAACGAGATGGAGTCTACGCTGTTGCGCAGCTCCTTCTCGCCGATCGTCCGCGAGGGCCTCGATGCGTCCGCCAGCCTCTTCACTGTGAACGGCGAGACGCTGGCGCAGGCCATTGCGATCCCGGCGCATCTGGCCATGCTCATCCCGATCGTCAAGACGTTCATAGCGACCTTCCCTCCTTCCGAGGCCAAGGAAGGTGATATCTATTTGATGAACGACCCATATCAAGGCGGCACGCATCTGCCTGATATCGCGCTGGTTCAGCCAGTGTTATTCAACGGGCGCATCATCGCCTATGCCGGCAGCATGACCCATCACCAGGACGTCGGCGGCATGGCGCCGGGCTCGATCCCGACGAATGCCACCGAGATCTACCAGGAGGGCATCCGCCTTCCACCACTGAAGCTGCGCAATGGCAACGAGTTCAATGAGACACTGCTGGCGATCCTGCGGCTCAATACACGAATTCCCGATACATTCCTCGGCGATCTTCACGCGCAGGTGGCATCGTGCGCCGTCGGCGTACGGCGGCTAAACGACCTTGCGGGCGTCTACGGTGACAACCAGCTTCTCGCGATGTTCGAGGAGCTTCTCAACCGCTCGGAGGTGATGACTCGGCAGGCGCTGCGGAAAATCAAGCCTGGAACGTATCACTACGTCGACCATCTCGACAACGATGGGATCGTTCTCGACGAGCGCATTCGTATCGAGGTCGCTGTGACGATCGACGACGGAACAATGCACTGTGACTTTACGGGCTCCAGCCCGCAGGTACGCGGGCCCTTCAATTGCGTTCCGTCCGGGTCGGCTGCTGCGGCCTATTTCGCAGCGCGCGTTGCCACGGGCAGCGACATTCCGACCAACGGCGGCTGTTTCCGCCCCGTCACCCTGACGCTTCCCGAAGGCAGCATCGTCAATCCGAAATCGCCGGCCGCCGTGAACGCGCGCAGTGCCACGATCAAGCGCATCTGCTGCAACATCCTCGGCGCCTTGCGCGACGCGGTACCGAACCGTGTTGGTGCCGATGCCGCAGGCGAGATGCTTGCGGTCATGTTCGGCGGCCTGCGCAAGAACGGTACGCCATTTGTTGTTGGCGAGTTGATCGCGGGCGGGAGCGGCGCAGGGCCTGCCAGCGATGGCGTCGACGTGATCGAGACGG
>CAUJKI010000115.1 GCA_963205015.1 Pseudomonadota bacterium | reverse complement strand
CTTCAAGACCTCCTCGTGGTCATGCTTCTGATGTCCCGCGGCAGGCGAGCAGAACATTTTCGCTTCGGCCGTCGGTGCAAGTGGCGCATTGGCCTCTATCTGAACGACGACCGCATAGAATATACCTCCGCGACCACTTGGACCACGACCACAACACACACAGCTTCGTCAACACTGTTGACCATTTCTTCAACGCACTTTCGTAGGCGTGCTCCGCCTCCGCGCGATGGTGGCCTTGCTGCGCGCCGCGTCTCTTCCTCGGAGCGCGCGGCGACGACCAGATGCGTAGAGCCGCGCGACCGCCAGATACGCGGCTGTGAGGCATCTTGCTCGCGCGATGAGACATCCGAGGAACGACCGTCTTCGCCATCGCTACTGGCCGCTTCGTTCGACGCATCGTCGTAGGCGAGCTCCGACTCCGCGCGATGGACGCCTTGCCGTGGGCCGCGTTCTCTCCCTCGGAGCGCGCGGCGACGACCAGATGGGTAGAGCCGCGCGACCTGCAGATACGCGGCTGTGAGGCATCTCGCCCGCGCGATTGGGCATCGGACGATTCGCCAATTCGTCAACGCCAGCATCATCTTCTTCACGATCCGATCGGCCGATCCGCGCGACTCCAACTTCACCTGGCGAGCGACGCCTACTCGAGGCCCGCCGAGACGACTTCCATCCCCGATGAGGGATCTCGCCGGCGCCATCGAACCACGGCCGACCTCCACCGTCTCGTCAACACATGGCCGTGGCCACTCATCGCACGTTCACAAGCGAGCACGGCGTCGGTTAGAGTTCGCGCGCTGGGCGACACGGGGAGCCTCGATCTTGCATCGTCGCACCACCGGTGATACCATTGGCGAGTGCTGGTCGTCCTCGATACGTCCGTCCTCGTGGCGGCCTGGCGGTCCCGGGAAGGTGCCTCGTTCGCCCTACTTCAACACCTCAGCCACGGCGACTACAAGATCGCGGTGTCGGTTCCCCTCGTCGTTGAGTACGAGTCGGCGCTCATCAGGAATCTGCGACCACCCCTTGAGCGCGAGGACGTCGAAGCCCTTGTCGACTACCTTTGCCGCGTCGGGATCCGCCAAGACATCTTCTATCTTTGGAGACCACTCCTCAGCGACCCCAACGACGATATGATTGTGGAGGTGGCCGTTGCGGCATCCTGCGACGCCATCGTGACCCACAACCTCAAGGACTTCGGCGCCGCCATTAAACTCGTTCCACGAGTTCTCTCACCGCGGGACTTCCTCGCGACCCTCATCCGGAGCTGACAATGGCTACTCTCAGCGTTCGCCTCCCAGCTTCCATTCACGCCAAGCTCGTCGAGCTCGCTGAACAAGAAGGCACATCCATCAACCAGCTCATCAACTCGGCCGTCGCCGAGAAGATCGCCGCGCTCATGACCGAAGAGTACCTCACGCGCAGGGCCGAACGCGCCACTCGCAAGAAGTTCGATGCCGTCCTCGCCAAGATTCCCCGCGGTGCTCCAGCTCCTGGAGATGAGCTGCCGGCAGGCTACAAACAACGGCGTGCTCGCAAGTCCGCCTGAGCGAGATGTGATCTGCTCGTCTGCCACTCGGCGACTCTCATGAGAGTCCAGATGGATCTGATCGGAGCGGTGTCATGAACGCCCCGACGCGAACCGCCAACCGCATGGCGCAGCGGCGTGCCGCCGCTGCCCCACGCTCGCTTCGCCCCCACACTTCGTCAGCGCTTCACCAGGCGCGGCGAACAAGCGTCTCGACTTGACAACCGCTAATCGCGGCCTGAAGGCCGCGATTGATCGCGGTTGCAAGTCAGACGCAGACCGTTCTCGGGCTCCGCTTCGCCATCGCTCGAGGGGTGTCGCTTCGGCCGATGCCACCGCCTTCGGCGTCGGCATCGACCGGCTCACGATCCGCATCCGCTTCGTCAACACCCGCACTCTCCGACGCCGAGGGCACGCCACGGCGCCACACGGCACGACACCCACACCGGCGAACGTGAATCGCGCCGAGATCGATGCTGAGCCGCTATGCACGCAACTCGGGCTCGACATGGCTACCCGAGGCCGCTACGCTGAGCACAGCGAAGAGAACACGGGGGACAACCCATGCCGCGGTACTATCTCTGGTCGCTCCTGCTCGTGAATGCATGCGAAGCCACCAATCAAGGCGGTGATGCGGACGCCGAGACGCAGGACGCGGCGCCAACGCCGTGCACGCCAGCGACCTTCGGCACCAGCGGCACCGGCTGTCAGGACGACGAGGTGTGCCTCGACGGCTACGGCTGCTATCCCCTCGCTGGCCTCGCGGGGTCCACGTGCAGTGATTTGCCCAGCATTACGGTCTCCCTTCAAATCAATGTTGATGGCCCTCAAGACCAAATGGAATACGAAGGCGAGGTGCTGCAGGTGACGAACACCTCGCTGTCGATCGAAACCGAGGCAGGTCCAGTCAGCGTAATGTACGATATCGGCAACTACGCCCTCCCGCTGGTGGAAGGCGAGCGGGTTCGGCTTATGTGGCGGCGGGTTCGGACCTTCGGCGAGGCAAATGGTGTCGCCCTGTGGAACTCCTCCGACGAACTTCTCTTCGTCGCCGACGATGGTGCGTTCGGGTCGTCATGGTCCGGTCCAACGCCGGAACCGATCCCTTCCGGCTTCTCCGTACACCCGGAAATGGCCGGTTGCGCAGCTACTCGCGAGCACTGCTACACTCGGCTTCGGATGGCGTTGCGATTCAAGCACGCGTCGGGCACCGAGGTGTTGGTCATGCCGGGAGGTTCGGCGCTCTTGGAACTGGCATCTGGTCAGTCGTTTCGGGTGGTCAACGCACATACTGAGGCTCTCCTTGAAGTCGTGTGCACCGACCAAGTCACTAGAATCGCGTGGCTAATCATCGCCAACTGATACACTTGGTATCACCGCCTTCGACATCGCGCTATCTAAACGCATCCCGACATTCGCACTCCGCAGCGGCAGGCACAACCGGCTGCTGACTATCGGCGAAGAATGACAGTGCGGCAATGCAAACCCCGGCGATACAGATACCATCCAGCGGATTGAAGAAGTCACAGCGTCCAGAGCGCGTTGCCGAGAGGCAGTTCCCATCAAGACACACGCCCACGAAGCAGTGCTGGCTTCCGCCGGAAGGGCAGTCTTGGTCGCGACTACACTCTGATCCCGTCGATGTCTCACCGTCAGTGTCGCCAAGAGATCCGGTATCGACATCGAAGGAGCCCGCAATATCGGGGCCATCGCTTTCATCTGTGGTCTCCGATACCGAGTCAGCGAACCCATCCTCGGCCCCTCCATCTTGGCTAGCGTTGTCGCGGCTTTCGCACGCCAATACCCCGAGTACGGTGAGCCATCGCACTTTCATGAAGTCTCCATAGACCGAACTGCGGTTCACACGCCAGTTGCGCCAGACGTCCGCGCCGTTCGAAAACGAGACCGTGGTGACAACGACACCGGCATCGACGGCGTCCGTCAATCGATATCCGCGGACTTCCGTGTGTTGTGGTCGGCCACGAGGTCTCTCATGTTGAGACCATCGCCGCTACGAAGCGGCCCGCAATCGGACCAGATCTCAGTGGTCGGCCCGCAGAGCCGCTTGCCGACATGCAATTCGAGCTTGCTCGGCGTCAGAGGCGGCTCCCGGCCACTCCCGAGAGCGTCCGAGGATTCTCGGACCCTTCCAGGAGTCGCCGGTCGGCGTCCGTGCCATCCTCAGACGCCTCCAGGAGTCCGCTGGACCCGCCTCGCAATCCTCGCTTACGTTGTCGACCGACCAGGGCAGGCGTCTCGCGCCCTCGGAGGGAAGGTCCGCATCACCAACCGTGCCAACGCAGCAGTAGCTCGCCTTCCCGACCACACAATACGGAGCAGCCATGGCGACGTCGACGATGAGTACCCAGACCACGAACCAGCTCAAGAGCGGCGAGCAGCTCCGAATCACCACCGAGACCTTACCACACCATCGATCCGACGCCCGTCGGACGACCGACTCCGACATCGGCATCCCCTTGTCCCGCTCGAGCGCTGGCCCGAGACGATGCGTCAAGGTCTCCTGGCTGCGAACCGGCGCCGCTTGGCGCAGCGGCGTTCCGCCGCTGCCCCAAGCTGGCTTCGCCCCCACACTTCGCCGACGCTTCACGCTGAGCGATCGGGGACATCGAGGACACTTTTGATCGGGGACATCGAGGACACTTTCTTGGAACGCTTCTTCTAGTTTCGCCTCCAGCCCGCAGGGCTGTCAAGAGACAATCCCTGGCGAGCTGATTCGAAGAATGTTGCGCT
>CAUJKI010000114.1 GCA_963205015.1 Pseudomonadota bacterium | reverse complement strand
CCCACGCATGGATGCTTCCTCTTCCCGATATTCTTGCTTTCAGTATGTTTCAACGTGATAGCGGCCTTCGCCACGCATGATCGGCTTCAGGCTCGCCCATTCGAGACCGTGCGCCGAGGCGATCTCGGCGAGCGCCGCATCGACCCCCGCCTCCATACCCTTGAGCCCGCAGATGAAGATGTGCGTCAGGGGCGAGGCGATGAGCGGACCAAGCGCGCCTGCTTCCGCCCGCATGCGATCCTGCACGTATTCCTTCGCCGCACCCGGCACGCGCGAGAAGACGAGGTGCTTGGCCAGGACATCGTCACGCACCTTCTGCAGCGGACCGAAATAAGGAAGTTCGCCGGGCGTGCGTGCGCCGAAGAAAAGAATGGCCCGGCCGGGCGCACCTTCCATGACGCGGCGGCGGCGCTCGGTGAAGGCGCGGAACGGCGCTGAGCCCGTGCCAGTGCAGATCATGACGAGGTTGGCATTGGCGTCGTTCGGCATGAGGAAAGTTGCGCCAAAAGGTCCTGTCACGAAGACCCTCTCGCCGACCTTTCGATCGCAGAGCCATTCCGAGACAAGTCCGCCCGGCACAAGCTTTACCGTAAGCGAGACGTTGTTCGCATTGCGCTTCTCGCCGTCGCGCGCCGAGGCAATGGAATAGAGACGGATCGGCAGCTCTTTGCCATCGGCATTCGTGACCGGCGGCACGATGCCGATCGACTGCCCCTCGAGCACGGGAAACTGTGTCTCGCCGAACGAGAGCACGATGTGGCGCACGTCGCTCTCGGTATCGGGATCGGTAATGCGAAAGTTGCCCTGGATGGTGGCGATCGCCGGCTTGGCGCGCGTGAAGAGATTGATCGCCGGCTTCGACGCGCTCGACGGCGGAACGGCTTTGCCGCCGGCGCCACCGTGTGCAGCCTCGATGAGGGCTGCGATCTCGGCCTCGCTGGCATCGGCGAAAGATGCTGCGAGCGCACCATCGCCGAGATCGTCCTGAGCCGGCAGCTCCGTCCACCCCATCTGCTCGTCGAGCGAGTAGGCCACCTCGGCGCGCACGATGCGCCAGTTGTCGATCGAGCCTGTGGGGCACGGCGAGATGCAGTCCATGCAGTAGTTGCACTTCTCCGGATCGACGACGTAGTTGGCATCGTTGTGCGTCACTGCCCCGACCGGGCACGTCGCCTCGCACGTGTTGCAGCGGATGCAGATCTCCGGATCGATCACATGTTGCTTCTTGAGGCCGTCGGGCAGTGCGATCGTGGTCATGTCTTCTGCGGCCCGTAGAAGAGCACCCAGGTCGCGAAGTCGTCGCTGAATTCGACGAAGCGATGCTCCTCGCCGGCAGCGGCAAAGAGCATGTCGCCGGGACCGAACCGCACGCGCTCCCCGGCGCGGGCATACGTGCCGCTACCTGAAATCACGAAATAGAACTCATCGCGGTCATGGGGCGCCTGCCGGTCCTCGCCCTTCGGCGCATAGTGGCGGATCTCGATGCCGTCACCTTCGAACCAGCAGGAAGAAAGCCGCCCGTCCCTGAGCGGAGCGGCCACGGCCTCTGCAGGGGTGATCCGGATGGGCGTCGCCATGTCGAAGCTCCTCGTCTCGGCGCGGAATCAAACCATAGAACGGTTCGAGGCGCAAAGACGGGAGCGCGCAAGGGGGCTGGTCTTTGGCGGCTATCTCCGTCGCCGCCGCGGCAGGACGCACCGCAAAAGACGTGTTCCGGCCGGAGGCACCCGGCCTTCAGCAGTTTTTGCCTAGCTCGCTTTCATGAGCTTGGGGCCTTGAGCTGCTTCGCGCTTTTCCCGCTCCCGGGGGAGCGGCGGCGGCGCCGTGCTGCGAGCGTCCGCCGATTTCTGCGCGGATACGCGCTTGCCGTTCACCGCCAGCAGGCACTCGGCATAGAGGTCGAGAAGATATATGCGGAACTCGTCGCTCGTCGGCGCCGGACGGCGCGGATCATCGAGCAGGATATCGCGCATGAGATCATAGGCGACGGCTGCCGGGCACGTGCGGTCGGCAGTCGGGCTCATGTCATGGGTCATTGATAGCTGGTCCTTCTGCGTCGGCATTGAATGCCGTATCCGATGCCGGGCACGCGGCGGACGCACATACTTCCCGGGACTCGATGCGAGCGCTCAGCTCGTGGCCTTGGCCCGCTGCTTGGCCCCAGCAGGCTGCGGGCCGCGCTTGAAGCTGAGCGTGAGGCTGCCGTCGATAAGCTCCGAGCACTCGACGCGGGCAACGAACGGGTCCGTCGCCTCGATCTCGGCAGCTTCGGCACACTCCGCGACGGTCTCGAAGGGCTTGAGGTGCACACTGCTCTCCCCGTTGGGCATTGCGAGCAGCGTGATCATCACAATGATGTTTGGATCCATGGTCTCGTTCACCTGCGCACGGGTTGGCGTTCGGAGCGGCAAAACCGCTCCCCTCAACGCAGAACGCGATGGCAAGCCCCCGCTTCCCACCTCGCCGGGCGGATGCGCACGCCCTCCCTTGCCCGGCAATGGCCGCCAGCGAATC
>CAUJKI010000113.1 GCA_963205015.1 Pseudomonadota bacterium | reverse complement strand
TCTCGCCGTCGCCGAGCAGCACAATTCCGCGATTGACCAACGCCTCCGCGCGTACCTCTGGGGGTACCTGGGTGTCCTCGATAAGCTCGGAGCACACGCGCCGCCGCTCGTCGTTGTAGATCTCGTCGTCCTTGCAGTGGTCGAGGAGCTCGGCGACGTCTGCCGGCAAAGCGATCGCCCCCCTCGTATGCGCCGCTTCCGACGCCAGCAGGAACGCACCCAGTACACCCGCGGCTATCGCGATCCGTCGGCCTCGCATGATCTCGCCCTCTCTTCACGCGCCGGTCCAAGGTCCGCCGCACACGACGGGACCTGTGCTCCCGGCAGATGCCAACTGCCGAAACGCAATACGGAATTTTTGATCGTGGGCTGGCCGCCACCCCTGCGCGGCGGTCTGCGAAGCCCGCCCACAAGTGCTAGATCCATGTGGCAATCCGCACAAGTACGATTGCCGCAGTGCACAGTGTGCGCAATCGATCGACTTATCCACAGTGTTGCAGAGGCCACATTCCCGCGGGCGCGTCTATCCGGCATGTTCCCTATTCTGTGGGGGGCAAAATGGCGGGCACGGACGACGGAGTCCGTATTGATATCGACCTGGGCGAGGCCGAGCGCGAGGCTGAGCGCATTCGTACGTGGCTCACCGCTTTACGCCGCCGCCACGATCTTGCGCGCTTCGAATACACGCGGCATGTGCGCATCGTGCCGGCCGGCCCGACCTACAGCCATCCGATCCTCACGCTCGGCACGCGCTTCACCGAGACGGAAGACCTGCTGCTCTCCACATACCTTCACGAGCAGATGCACTGGTATCTCTGGCTGCTCGGCGGGCCGGACCATGATCCCGTGGCCCCCTTCTTCGATGACCTCGTGCGGCGCTACCCGCAGGCCCCCACCTGGCTGCCGGAAGGGGCCCGCAGCTACGAGCAGACGTATGTTCACCTCGTCGTGTGCTGGCTGGAGGTCGAGGCCGCGGCCGAGCTGATCGGGCGGACGCGTGCGAACCGCGTTGCCGACACGACGTGGGGCTACCGCTGGATCTACCGCACGGTCGTCGCCGACCGCGACCCACTCTGCGCGCTCCTCACCGAGCACGGCCTCTATCCCATGATCCCGGCGCCGGAGCTGATCGCGGCCGAGGCCGCGCGACGACGCGCGGAACTCGATGCCGAGGACGAGGCGAGCGCTAACGCAGGCCGGCGAAGAACTGCTCGAGCAGCGCGCGGCTCTCGCTCTCGCCGAGACCCGGATAGAGTTCCGGCGCGTGGTGGCAGGTCGCGTGGCTGAAGACGCGGGCCCCGTGCTCGACGCCGCCGCCCTTCGGATCGGGCGCGCCATAGTAGAGCCGGCGCAGGCGCGCGAAGGAAATCGCGGCCGCGCACATCGGACAGGGTTCCAGCGTAACGTAGAGATCGCAATCGATCAGCCGCTCGGACTGCAGGATCGCGGTTGCCTGCTGGATGGCCAGCATCTCTGCGTGCGCCGTCGGATCCTTGCGCGCGCGCGTGAGATTGTGCGCCTCCGCAAGAAGCCGGCCGTCCGGCCCGGCAATCACCGCACCGACCGGCACTTCGCCGAGATCGGCGGCGGCCCGCGCCAGCGCCAGCGCGCGATCCATATGGCTTGCGGCGTTCGGTGATGTCATAAGCTCACGGCAGTTGCAGCCCGGTTCATGAGAGCCGGCGATACAGCCAACGCGACCACGCCTCAAGCCCGGAGTTGGAAACCATGCGCCCGCCACGATCCGCTCGCCCTCCACGGGGCCGCCGGGACGGCGGCGCTGCGGGCGCTCCCGGGCGGCCGGGGCGCCCTCGACCAGGTACAGGTCCGAAGGCTCCGCGCGATGCCGAGACGGGCAGCCAAAGGTCATCGCGGCACATGCCACGCAAGCCCGAGCCCGAGCGCGCGCCCCACGTTCCGGCACCCCAGCGACGCCCGCGACATCAGCCGGCTGCCTCCGGCCGCCCCACGGAGGAAATGCGCGTTGCCAAGGCGCTCGCCCGCGCCGGACTTTGCTCGCGGCGCGAGGCCGAGCGCTGGATCGAAGAGGGCCGCGTACGGGTGAACGGCAAGACGATCAAGAGCCCGGCGTTGGACGTATCCCCGAGCGACCGCATCGAGGTCGATGGCAAGCCGCTCCCTGATGCCGAGCCGATCCGCCTGTGGCGCTATCACAAGCCGCGCGGCCTCGTCACGACGCACCGCGATCCCGAGGGCCGCCCGACGGTCTTCGAGAAGCTGCCGCCCGAAATGCCGCGCGTGGTCTCGATCGGCCGGCTGGACCTCAACACCGAGGGTCTGCTGCTGCTGACCAACGACGGCGCGCTCGCCCGTCATCTCGAACTGCCGGCCACCGGCTGGCTGCGTCGCTATCGCGTGCGCGCGTACGGCAAGGTCGAACAGGCGGCGCTCGACAAGCTCAAGAACGGGATCGAGATCGAGGGCGTGCGTTATGGCCCGGTCGAAGCGACCGTGGATCGCGTGCAGGGGCACAACGTCTGGGTGACACTCGCGCTGCGCGAAGGCAAGAACCGCGAAGTACGCAAGATCCTCAACCACCTCGGGCTCGACGTGAACCGCCTGATCCGCGTGTCGTACGGCCCCTTTCAGCTCCTCGACCTCGCGCCGGGCGCGGTCGAGACCGTGCGCCGCCGCGTGATCGCGGACCAGCTCGGACCTGCCGTGGCGCGCGAGCTTGGCCTCACGGATCGCGAGAACGATGCGGACGCGCGACGCGCGCGGGCCAAGAAGCCGAAAGACGAGGCATGAGGATCGTCGGCGGCAAGCTGCGCGGGCGCAATCTCGCGACGCCGCGCGATGACGCCATCCGGCCGACATCGGATCGCGTGCGCGAGGCCATCTTCAACTGGCTGCTGCATGGCGATCCGGTCGCGCGCATCGACGGCGGGCGTGTGATCGATCTCTTTGCCGGCACGGGAGCCATGGGTATCGAAGCGCTCTCGCGCGGCGCAGCTTTCTGCCTGTTCGTCGAGGAGGCAGCCGAGGCGCGCGGCCTCATCCGGCGCAATATCGAGGCTTTCGCGCTGACCGGCGTGACCAAGCTCTGGCGACGCGACGCGACCGATCTCGGGCCGGCCGGCAACATGGCGCCCTATGATGTCGCCTTCCTCGATCCGCCCTATGGCAAAGGTCTCGGCGAGAAGGCGCTCGCGGCGCTGGCAGAGGGCGGCTGGCTCGTGCCG
>CAUJKI010000112.1 GCA_963205015.1 Pseudomonadota bacterium | reverse complement strand
CTGTCGCAGCTCCTGGTAGCGCTCTTCCTGCTCCGGAGTCCGCTTCGGCTTGTGATGGTGGTGATGGTGGCCGTGATCATGGTCGTGATCGTGGTCATGATCATGGACGTGGCCGTGATGCTCGAACTCCTCCTCGTCCTGGACGAGGGCACGCAAGTCCTCACGGGTCACGGACTTCTCGGTCACATTCGCTTTCGCCACGATTCCATCGACGACCTTCTGCTCGAAGATGGGCCCGCGAAGCTCAAGCAGTGCGCCGGGAGTCTTGCGGTAATATTCGAAGACCTGGCGTTCCTGGCCGGGGAACTGACGGGCGCGATCCATGAGCGCGCGCTGCAGCTCTTCATCGGTGACATTCACACCGTCACGCTCACCCATGGAGCCCAGCACGAGGCCGAGCTTCACGCGGCGCTCGGCGATCGCGCGATATTCCTTGCGGGCATCCTCTTCGGTCGTGCCCTCATCCTCGAAGCTCTTGCCGGAGCGCTTCATCTCCGCGGAGAGCGCGTTCCAGATGCCGGCGAATTCGGCGTCGACAAGCTTCTCCGGCAGTTCGAAGATATAGGCCTTGTCGAGCGCGTCGAGCACGTCGCGCTTGAGCTTCATGCGGGTCATCTGGCCGAACTCGTCGGCAAGACGCTCGCGGACATTCTCGCGCAGCTTCTCGAAGCTTTCGAGGCCGAACTTCTTGGCGAACTCGTCGTCGAGCACATTCGGCTTGGGCGACTCGACCTTGCCGACAGTGACCGCGAACTCGGCCGGCTTTCCGGCGAGACGCTCCACGCCGTAATCCGCAGGGAAGCTCACATTGACGGTACGCTCGTCGCCGGCCTTGGCGCCAATGAGCTGATCCTCGAAGCCCGGAATGAGCTGGCCCGCGCCGATCTCGACCGGCACGTCATTGGCGGTGCCGCCCTCGAAGGCCTCGCCGTCGATCCTGCCGATGAACGAGATGGTGACGCGATCGCCCTTCTCGGCCGCGCCGTCCTTGTCCTGCCAGTCCTTCAGCTGGCCGGAGATGCGCTCGACCGCTTCATTGATATGCTCGTCCGTGACCGGAACGACATGCCTCTCGAGCGAGACGCCCTCGACGCCCTGCAATTCGAATGTCGGGACGACCTCGAAGGCGAGCGTGTAGGACAGGTCGCCATTGCCTTCGAAAATCTTCTCGACCTCTTCCTTGTCGTCGGGGAGCTTCACTTCCGGCTGGTAGGCGGCCTTGAGATTGCGCTCGGCGAGGACCTGCTTGCTGACATCGTCGACCTGCTGCTGGACGACCTCGGCCATGACCGACTTGCCATAGACGCGCTTCAGATGCGGGACCGGCACCTTGCCCGGCCGGAAGCCTCTCAGGTTCGCCTTGCCGGCCATCTCGGTGAGGCGCCGGTTGAGCTCCTTGTCGAGTTCATGCGAAGGCACGACGATTTGGAATTCGCGCTTCAGTCCTGCGTTCAGCGTTTCGGTTACCTGCATGATCCTGCTCGATTTATCCCTATTCCGGAGAAAGACCTTCAAGCAGCGCGCTGGTGCGGGCGGAGGGACTTGAACCCCCACGGGACGAGCCCACAGGAACCTAAATCCTGCGTGTCTGCCAATTTCACCACGCCCGCGCGCTTCTAGCTTTCGGGCCCGTGCAATGGGCGGGCTCTATAGCAGAGGGTTTTTGGCGATGCCAGAAGAATGAACGCACTCGGGAAGGTCCTCGGCGATGAGGTTCAACGGGCCGTTTCTTGCCGCTTCCCCGTGAAGCCAGACCGCGGTGCAGGCTGCCTCAAACGCCGGTATTTTGCAGGCCAGAAGGCCGGTGACGATGCCGGCCAGGACATCGCCCGAGCCGGCGGTGGCGAGGCTTGGCGGGGCGTTGGTGTTGACCGCCGCCTGGCCCTGCGGGGAGGCCACCACGGTGTCGGCGCCCTTGAGGATGATGATGGCGCCCGAGCGGCGCGCTGCAGCGATGGCGCGCTCGCATTTTGATTCAGCATGATCCGACAAGTCTTTGAACAAACGTGCGAATTCGCCCTCATGGGGCGTCAGGACGACAGGTCGGCCGGATGCGGCGATGGTGGCAAAGAGCGCATCCGGGTCAGCGGCGAAGCTCGTCAGTGCATCGGCATCGAGGACAACGGCCGCGCCGCTGGCGAGACATGCTTTCACCTTTTCCGCGGTCGCGGCACCGATGCCGGCGGCGGGACCGATGCAGACGGCGTTCTTGCGGCGGTCCGACAGGAGCGCCGAAAGGGCTTTTGAATCATCGGCTTGAGCCAGCATGATGGCGGTGAGATGGGCGGCGTTCACGGCCAAGGCCGAGGCGGGCGAGGCGAGCGTCACGAGCCCTGCCCCGGCCCTGAGTGCGGCCTCGGCGGCGAGGCGGGCGGCGCCCGTATGGATGGCGTCGCCCGAGACGACGACGGCATGGCCGCGGTCATATTTATGTCCGCCCGGGGTGTATCGGAGACGGGACGATCCGTGATTTTCTGCGAGTTTGGGCGAAATCGCCGCGAGGACGGCATCCGGGATGCCGATATCGGCGACGACCGTGTCACCGCTGAGCTCCCGCCCCGGCATGAGGACGTGGCCCGGTTTCATGCGGAAGAAGGTGACGGTAACGTCAGAATGGAAGGTGGCCGGTCGCGGCTGGCCGGTGCGGCCGTCGAGACCACTCGGCAGGTCGATGGCGATGACAGGCCCGGCTGTCGCCTCGATAAAGGATGCGACCTCGCGCGGCAGGTCCTTGGAGAGGCCGGCGCCGAAGAGGCCGTCGACGATCAGGCGGCCGCGCATGGCGTTGGCAAAGGCCTCGACCGGACCATCCCAGCGCGCGGCCATCGTTCCGGCATCGCCCCTGAGCCT
>CAUJKI010000111.1 GCA_963205015.1 Pseudomonadota bacterium | reverse complement strand
CGCCCGTGCTCGGCGCCGCGGCCTTCCTGATCGCCGAGTATCTGAAGATCTCGTACATCGACGTCATCTGGATGGCGATCATCCCGACGCTGCTCTACTACTTCGGCATCTACGTGATGGTGGAGCTCGACGCGAAAAAGTATGGCGCCGGCGGCAGCGATCTGCTGATCGAGAAAGGCACCTTGTGGAAGCTCACCAAGGGCTACTGGTTCCACTTCGGCTCCCTGATCTCCATCGTCGTTTTCATGCTGATGGGCTTCTCGCCTGTGCTCAGCGTGTTCTGGGCGACAATCATGGCGATCCTGGTCAGCTACTTCCGCTGGGATACGGCGCTCTGGCCAAAGAAGCTCGCCAAGGCTCTGGCCGACGGTACGACGGGCGTACTCAACGTTGCGCCGACGTGCGCCGCCGCGGGCATCATCGTCGGTAGCGTCACGCTCACGGGACTTGCGCAGAAATTCGCCGACATCATCATCACCTACGCCGGTGGCAGCCTGATCCTCACGGCGATCTACACATCCTTGATCGTCTGGATCGTCGGGCTGGCCGTGCCTGTGACGGCTTCCTACATTCTCTGCGCGGTGATCGCGGCGCCGGCTCTCATCAAGCTCGGCGTGCCCGATTTTGCCGCGCACATGTTCATCTTCTACTCCGCGGTGCTGTCCGAGGTTTCGCCGCCGACCGCGCTGTCACCATTTGCCGCCGCCGCTATCACCGGCGGCAATCCCTACAAGACCACCCTGCAGTCGTGGAAGTACACGATGCCGGCGTTCCTGGTGCCGTTCGTGTTCGTTCTCGATCCGCTCGGCATCGGCCTGCTGCTCAAGCTGCCGACAGGCGGCAACTGGTTCGATATTCTCGAGATCACGCTCGAGACGGGCGCCGGGATCGCGCTGCTGGCCTTCGCCTTCCAGCGCTACTACCGCGTCCGCACGAATGGCGTTGAGACCGCGCTGTTCGCAGTGGCCGGCATTCTGCTGGTGCTGCCGACAGTCGTTGCTGCAATCCTGAAGCCGATCATCGGCATCGATGTTTCCGGCTATGTCCCGCTGCTTCCTGATCTCGGGCTGCATGTCGGGTACAACGTCATGCTGGCGCTTGGCGTATTCGCGGTGGCGCATTCCATGCAGCGTCTGCGCCCGCTGGCGACGGCGGCGGGGTGAGGACCAAAGCGGCGGGCGGGGCTGAAGTTCAGCGGCTCAACCCCGCCAGAACTCCGGCCGGAAGAGCACGAGCACTGTGAACAGCTCGAGGCGGCCGAGCAGCATGGCCGCCGAGAGCACCCACTTCGCGCCTGCAGGCAGGTCGGCGAAAGTGCCGGCCGGACCGATGATCGAACCGAGGCCAGGGCCAACATTCGAGACCGCTGTCGCGGCGCCCGACAGAGCCGTGACCAAGTCGAGCCCCATGGCACAGAGCACCAGGGTGAACATTCCGATCGTGGCCATGTAGACGGCGAAGAACGCGACGACCGAGAAGGGCACGTCCTCGGGAAGGCGCCGACCGTTGTACGTCAGCGGAACGATACGGTTCGGGCTGATGAGGTGCTGGAGATGGCTGCGCGTCAGCAGCGAGGCGACCTGTAATCGGTAGATCTTGATGCCGCCGCATGTCGATCCCGAGCATCCGCCGATGAACAGGAGCACGAAGAACACCCCGACGGCGAACGGTCCCCAGGATGCGAAGTCATGAGCCGTGAACCCTGTTGTCGTGACGACCGACACGACATTGAACGTCGCGAGTGTCACCGCATCGGCATAGTGCAGGCCGCGGGCTGCGATGAGCCATATGGAGATTGCAAATGATGCGGCGGCCAGCAGGAGCATGAAGCCGCGCACCTGCTCGTCACGCCAGAGCGCCTGCACGTCGCCGCGCATGGCCTTGATGTACAGGACGAACGGCAGCGCGCCGCAGATCATGAAGAAGACGGCTGCCCAATGCAGGGACGCAGATTGGAAGTAGCCGAAACTTGCATCGTGCGTAGAGAATCCGCCTGTCGCTACCGTCGACAGGGCATGACAGATGGCGTCGAACGGTGTCATGCCGAGAAGCAGGAAGGTGATGACGCAGGCGAGGAGGAGGCCCAGGAAGACCCCGCATATGGACCCCACGAGCTGACGGGCCCGCGGGACGACCTTTTCCGAGCGGTCCGAGCTCTCCGTCTGGAAGAGCTGCATGCCGCCGATGCGCAGGAACGGCAGGATCAATATCGCGACGACAATGATGCCGAGGCCGCCGATCCCCTGCAGCAGGGCGCGCCAGAGCAGGATCCCGCGCGGTTGTCCGTCCAGATTGGCGATCACAGTGGCGCCTGTCGTCGTGAGCGCCGACACCGACTCGAAAACCGCATCGGCAAGCGGCAGCCCGAGGCCGACGAAGGGTATTGCGGCGAAGACGGACACGAGCGTCCAGCAGAGCGTGGTCAGCAGGAAAGCTTCGCGCAGGCCGGCCCGCACTGGGCGGCGGTCATAGGCGAAGAGAACCATGAGCACGCCGACGAAGAGCGTGACCAGTGCAGACGCGGCGAACGTGCGCCAGCTCGAGTGGCTGTCCGCAAAGTCCAGGGCCATGGGTGCGAGCATGGCCACGGCCACCAGGCAGACCATCAGGCCGAGGGCCAGCAGGATAGGGCGGAACTGGATCAACGAGGTCCCCGTCGTCGGACGACGTCAGGGCCGCGCCCGCAACTCAGCGCTTGCGACCCTTGGCGACTACGGCGCTCTTGCACGGCCGACTGTTCACATGACAAGAGAACTCTGAGGTCGTCGTCTTTTCGCAGTTAACGGCCTTGCTTACCGACTCGCTGTAGCGGCCCCAGGGCGGACCGTATTCCCAGATCGTGAACGACTCCCAGTTCTGGATCGCGGCGCGCTCGGCATCCTTCTTGGTCTTGCCGGTGCCGGTCCCGTCGTGAGTGTGCGACGCCATGCACGTCTTGCGGCCGACGTTAACCCACGAGTGAATGGATGCAATGCCGGTCTCCTGGGCCTGTACAAGCGCCGGCGTCGCCGCGAGTCCGATCAGTACGGCCGCCCCCGCGGCCAACAAGCATAGACGCTTCATGGTGTTCCCAGCCCGTTGCGAGTGGTCCACCAACGGCGCGATGCGCGCGGACCGACTCCCCTGCCTGTCGAGAACATGCCTGATTTGGCCGCGGCGCGGCTATGGCGCGGATGCTACAGTGGACCGTATTCCGTTGGAATGTTTCCAGGATCGGCGCTCGAGACGGCCCTGGTTCGGGCCGGCTTCAGGCGAGCACGAGGCGCGCCAGTGCGGCACGGATGCCGGCCGGGATCGGCACCGGCTTGTTGGTCGCCCGCTCGACGAAGACGTGCACGAGGTGGCCTTCCACGCGGGCCTGATCCTCGCCTTCACCGAAGAGCCCGACCTCGTAGCGCACCGAGGACGTGCCGAGACGTCCGACCCTGAGACCGGCATCGATCGCCTCCGGATAGGCGAACGAGCGATGAAAGCGACACATCGTCTCGGCCATGATGCCGATGATCGGCGCGTTGCGGAAATCGAGGCCGCCGGGATCGATCAGGTACAGGTTCACCACCGTGTCGAAGTACGAGTAGTAGACCACGTTGTTCACGTGGCCATAGACGTCATTGTCCATCCAGCGTGTCTGCACCGGCATGAACCTGGCGTATTGGCTGCGCCGGCCGGGCTCCGGTCGGCTCTCGGTGCGAGTGTTGCTCATGATCCGATCTTCTGCTTGCCGCCCGCGCCGGGCTTGACCGCGGTCGCCATGATCTCGACGAGGCAGCCGGGCGTCGCCATGCGCGCTTCGACACAGGCGCGCGCGGGGAGATTTTTGGGATCGACCCACTCGAGCCAGGCGACATTCATCGCATCGCGAAAGCGGATGTCCGAAAGCCAGATCACGACTTGAACGATGTGCGACTTGTCGCTGCCGCACATAGCCAACCAGCGATCGAGATCGCCGAGCGCCTGCCGCGTCTGTCCGCCGACGTCGAGGCTCTCGTCGTCGGCGATGCAGCCGGCCGTGAAAATCATGTCCCCTGCCTCGACCACATTGGCGAGGAGGGGCTCCAGTTCGCGGCGGACGATCATCGGTTACTTCGTCGCGATGACGGCGATCTCGACGAGCAGTTTCGGGTCGGCGAGGCGCGCCTCGATGCAGGCCCGGCCGGGAAGGTTCTTGCCGCCCGTCCACTCGTTCCAATGGACGTTCATGGCATCGCGGTTGCGGATGTCGGTGACCCAGATCGTGGCCGAGACGACCTTCGACTTGTCGGAACCGGCGAGCGCGAGAATGCGATCGATCTCCGCGAGAATTTCCTTCGTCTGGCCGCCGGCGTCCTTGTTGCGGTCGTTCGCCGTGATGCCGGCGGTGAAGACGAACCCGTTCGCCTCTACGGCCTTCGAGAGAATGCCGGCGGACTCGTGTCTGATAAGGGCCATGGTGACGCGCTTCCTCACGCTGAATGTTGATGATGGCGGGACTGTCTTAGCACGGGCGCTTGGTCATGCCAGCCCAAGAACGCCATGGTCTCAGAACACGCTCGGGCTTTGGAGCGAGCTGACCATCAGCACGAGGCCGAGGCCAAAGACGAGGCCGGCGCCGCCAATGCCGGCAGCCGTGCGCACGCGCGCACCCCACACGCTCTCCGCGCCGCCGCCGATCCGCATGGCGAGCTCGCGCGAGCCGACGGCGAGTGCGGCCAGAGCCGAAACCGTGATGGCCGTGCCGATCGCCATGGCGAACGTCGCAAAGACGCCGGCCCACATGAGCCCCTGGCTGATCGCGAAGACGAGGACGAGGATGGCGCCCGTGCACGGGCGAATGCCGACGGCGAAGGCGATCGCGAATGCCTGCCGCCACGACCAGGGGCCCTGGAGTTGGCTCGGATCGGGCATATGGGCGTGGCTGCAGCAGCTCCCGTCCGCGGCGTGCTCGTGATGATGATCGTGCCCATGGCCGTGATCATGACTGTGCCTATGGACATGGCTGTGGTGGCTGTGACCGTGGTGCGCGTGGTGGTGCCCATGGTCATGCAGGGGATCGTGCCCGTGATGGTGATGGCCATCGTGGTGGTGGTGGTCGTGAGCATGACCGCCGGTCGCTGCTGGCTTCGCCCATGCGACCTTGATCTGCGAATAGAGCAGCCAGGCGCCGACCAGGGCGACGAGGCCCCAGCTCAGGGTTTCGAGCCATGCCTCTGCTGTCTTCATCGCCATGCCGGTGGAACTCAGGACCAACACCAGAATGCCAACGATCACCAGAGCAGAAAGCCCCTGGAAGGCTGCGGCAAGGAACGAGAGCGCGATGCCGCGCCGGACGGTCTGCTCATTGGCGAGCACGTACGATGAAATGACCGCTTTGCCGTGCCCCGGTCCCGCTGCGTGGACCACGCCATAGGCGAAGCTGAGGCCGGCGAGGACGAGCGTCGCGAGCCATGGGTCGCCGGACCGGATTTCGCGCACGGCGGCGGCGAGCCTACGGTTGATCTCCGACTGCTTGGTCATGATCCAGGCATAGGCGCGGGCGGTGATGCCGGCCGGCGGCTCGACCGCTTTGGCTGGCGGCAGGAAGCTCTTCGGTGCTGCCGCAGGCGGGTTCGGCGACTGGCCCGGCGACTGGGCCAGCAAAGGCGCAGCCGGCAAAAGGAAGGCCGCGACAAGTAGGGCGCAGGCGAGCGAGCGCCAGATCGCGGCGAGGTGCCTGAGGCATGTTGCTGTCATGAGGGTGGTCCGCAGGTGATCGAGGCTGGCCTGACAAAGCCGAAGCCGACCGACTGGCCGCCGAACTGCTGGGCGAAGGCATCTCCGAGCTTGCTGGCGTCGGCGGCGGGATTGGGCTCCTTGGCCGACTTGGCAACGTCCTCGGCCGTCGGAGGCGGTGCTTCCGCAGGTGCCTCGCCGATGGCGATTCGGCAGCCCGGCGGTGCGCCCTGGCCAAGCACCACGGGGTCCTTGTCTGCCGGCTGGAAGGCGATGAAGAAGCTCGGATCAGCGATCGTGAAGGAGAATCCGGGAGCATCCGCCAGCACCGGCTGCGCAAGCGGCAGCGTGAAATGGAGGCTCAGCACCTTCGGCCGCTCGGCAGGATTTTGCTCGGCTGTCTTGATGTCGTTCGCCGAGCCGCCAAACAGCCAGCTCCACAGGCGCGAGAAGAGACCTTGCGGCGCTTCCGGCGGCTTGACGGTTTCAGCGCCGGTCCCCTCGAAGGCGGCATCACCGGTCTTGACCGTGACCTCCACCGCGCCTTCCGGCGCCTCGGCGTGCTCGAGCCAGAAATCCTTCGGTGCGCCAAACTTCAGCTTCTCGGTGGCGAGTGCCGCGGCGGTGAAGTAGTCGAACTCCTTGAGGCCGTCCATGTTGACCTTGGCCAGCTCCGCGAGCTCGCTGCGGTCGTAGATGCCGTCGTTGTTCGTATCGAGACCCTGGATGGCCATGGACGTGTAGAAGTCGTCGAACGACCACTTCTGGTGCAGGCCGACGATCGTCCCGTTCTCGTAGAGTACGGTTGTCTCCGTCGTTACCCAGACATGGGGGTGCGCGAGCGCAGCGCCGGCCCCGAGGAAGACCGCGGCACCGGCAAGTGCAGCAGCGGCCAGGGGCGCTCTTGCAGCGCGCATATGCACCATCGGATCTCCTGCCTCTCGGGCCGGCGTAGAGTACGGCGGCGGTCCGGGCCGAGGTGGCAGGATAGCCGCTTCGCGGTCTCAAGCAAAATGCGTGTTGCACCCGATTGTTAGGGTGGGCGCTGCCCGCAGCGCGGCCCACTCCTCAGGAGAATTCCGTCGAGATTGTGGTCGCTGGGCGGGCACTAGCCCACAGCGCGTGCCATGGGCGTGACCGTAGCTGGATCGCCGACCGTATCGAGAGCGCCGTCAGGTTGCTTGCGCGGGGCGCTGCCGCACCAGTTGCTGAGGACCAGCTCGAGGTCGTCCGGCTCGAAGGGCTTGGCGAGATAGTCGTCCATGCCACCATCGAGGCAGCGCTGGCGATCCTCGCTGAACGCATTGGCGGTGAGGGCCACGATCGGGGGGCGGCGCTGGCCCGCCTCCTCGAACATCTCCTTGATCCGGCGCGTCGCCTCGAGGCCGTCCATCTCCGGCATCAGGACGTCCATGAGCACGAGGTCGAAGCGCGCTGCGGAGCTGCCGAGCGTAGCACGCAGGGCTTCGACGGCTTCGCAACCATTGGTGACGCGCTCGACCCGGCAGCCCGAGCGCTCGATCATGCGGGTCGCGAGCAGGGCGTTGATGTCATTGTCTTCGGCGAGCAGCACGCGCGTGCCGCTGTGTCCGGGCTCGTCGTTGCCGCCGGTGGTCGTGTCATGAGCGGGCACTGCCGACGCCGAGAGCTTCGGGCCCGCGCGCGAGATCACCTGCGTGACGATCGACGATGGCCGCACCGGCCGCACGAGATAGGCATCGAAGCCGCTGGCCTTGAATGCGGGAAGCGACGGCCGGCTCGCCGGCTCGATCAGGACCACGCCGCGCACGGCGCTCTTGTCTCCCTGCCGCATGGTCTCGAGAAGGTGTCGTGCAGCCTCGATGCCGCTCTCTCCGCCAACCAGGAGCGTGCTGAACGGGCGGCTCGGTGCGCGCGGGCCGCGCAGCAGCCGGAGGGCATCGGTAACATTGCTCTCCATGGCATCGAAGCCGAGCGAGCGGAGCGTCTCGGCGACGATGCGCCGCTCCACGGGTCCGTCGAGGGCGACGAGGATGAGCTGGGGATCGCCCGTGCGCGACGGCACATCGAGGACGGGTCGGTTGCGCGGCATCACGCCGAGCGCGAGGTTGAGTGTGAACGTCGATCCGATGCCGAGCGCGCTCGTCACGGAGATATCGCCGCCCATGCCGCGCGCGAGCCGGCGCGAGATCGCGAGTCCGAGGCCCGTGCCGCCACGCTGGCGGCGCACGGCTTCGTCGGTCTGCTCGAACTCGCTGAACAGCGCCGGCAACGTGCTCTCGGCAATGCCGATACCGGTGTCCGTGATGCGGATGGTGAGCTGTACGGCAACACCTGACGGATCGAGCCCGCCGTCGACCCTGACGGCGATACCGCCGCGATCCGTGAACTTGATGGCATTGCCGATGAGGTTGAGCAGGATCTGCCTCAGCCGCATGGCATCGCCGATGACGAGCTTTGGCAGCGAGGGCTCGATCCACCACGCGAGATCGAGCTTCTTCTCGCTGGCCTTGGGCTGGAAGAGCTCGACCGCGGCTTCGATGCACTGATCGAGCTCGAAGGGTTCGGCCGCGATCTCTAGCTTGCCGGCCTCGATGCGCGAGAAGTCGAGGATCTCGTCGATCAGCGCGAGCAGCGTGCGCGCCGACTCTTCGATGGCGTGCGTGTACGTGCGCTGCTCGGCGTCGAGCGCCGTCTCTGCCAGCAGTGCCGACATGCCGAGGATGCCGTTCATCGGCGTGCGGATTTCGTGACTCATGGTCGCGAGGAAGCGCGACTTCGCGCGGTTCGCGGATTCGGCCGCATCGCGGGCCGTCGCCAGCTCCTGCTCGATGCGGCGCTGATCGGTGATGTCGCGGCCGACGCGCTGGATCTCAGTCCCGAGACCGTCGATCGTCGGCGCGGTCTGCTGCTCGAAAGCGAACCACCGTGGACCGAGCGGCGTCAGCAGCCTGAGCTCGAAAGGCACCGTCGGCGAGCTCGCCGCGGACGGCCAGCTCCCCCCCGCCACGACGGCCGGCGCAAAGATCGTGCCGAGCATCTGCTCGGCATCGACGCCGAACGTCCGGCAGAACGACCGGTTCACGAATGTGAGCCGGCCATCCATATCCGTGCGGCTGATGACGTGGCTCTGGCGATCGAGGAGATCGCGGTATCGCGCCTCGTTGTCGCGCAGCTCCCACTCGAGGTCCTTGAGCTGCTCGAGGCCGGGATGGGCGACCGCGTCGATATCCCGCTCCGGACGCCGGCGTCGCTTCTGATCGCGTTCGGCACGTGCCGCGATGCGCTCCGCGACGCCGGGGCGTTGCAGCAGGCGTGCGAGACGGCGCAGCGCGATCGA
>CAUJKI010000110.1 GCA_963205015.1 Pseudomonadota bacterium | reverse complement strand
GCACACGCGCGAGATCGCCGCCTATGGCGGCCTCGTCAACCGCATGCCGTTCTACGCCGCGGTATTCATGCTGTTCACCATGGCGAATGTCGGCCTGCCCGGCACCTCCGGCTTCGTCGGCGAGTTCCTGACGCTGCTCTCAGCCTTCAAGGCCAACACGTGGGTGGCGTTTTTCGCGACGAGCGGGGTCATCCTCTCCGCGGCCTACGCGCTCTATCTCTACCGCCGCATGATGTACGGCCCGCTCGAGAAGCCGAAGCTCAAGATTATTGCCGACATGACGCCGCGCGAGATCGCCTTCATGGCGCCGCTCGTCATCCTGACCATTCTGTTCGGCTTCTACCCGGCACCGATCCTCGATGTCACCGCCAAGTCCGTGAACCGTCTCGTCGAGCGGCACGACGCCGCCGTCAAGAAGGCGCGGTCGGACGGCGCGACGCGCGTGGTCGTCAATCCCGCAGCGGCGCCGACGCGCTGAGCACACCTGAGAGAGGCTCGCTTTTCAGATGTCCGCCCTCGCCGTCTATGCCCCGCTGCTGCCCGAGCTGATCCTCGCGATCGGCGCCATGGTTCTGCTCATGCTCGGAGTCTTCCGGCCCGAGAGCAGCGAGGAGGCCGGCCGCATCATGTGGCTCGCGGTCGCCGTGCTGCTCGCCGCTGGCTTTGCGGTTTTGCAGGGCGCGGGGAAGCAGCAGCTTTTCGAAGGCGCTTTCATCGTCGATTCCTTCGGCCGCTTCATGAAGATCGTCGTGCTCGTCGGCGCGGCGGGCGCGCTCGTACTTTCCTTCGACGAGATGGCCGAGCGCAAGTCGCTCAAGTTCGAGTACCCCGTCCTCGTGCTGCTCTCCGCGACCGGCATGATGATGATGATCTCGGCCAATGATCTCATCTCGCTCTACCTCGGCCTCGAGCTGCAGAGCCTCGCCCTCTATGTCGTCGCTGCCATCCGGCGCGACGCGACACGCTCGAGCGAAGCCGGCCTCAAGTATTTTGTCCTTGGCGCTCTCTCCTCGGGGATGCTGCTCTACGGCGCGTCGCTGCTCTACGGCTTTGCCGGCGCGACGAGCTTCGAGGTCATTGCCACAGCCGCCCGCGCGCCCGGTGCGGGCCAGGATCTCCTTCTCGTGTTCGGGCTCGTCTTCCTGCTCGTCGGCGTCGCCTTCAAGATCTCGGCCGTGCCCTTCCATATGTGGACGCCGGACGTCTACGAGGGGGCGCCGACGCCGGTGACGGCATTCTTCGCCTCCGCGCCCAAGGTCGCGGCCATGGCGCTCTTCATCCGCATCGTCGTCTCGATGTTTGCGGGCGTGCAGCCGCAGTGGCAGCAGATCGTCGTTTTTCTCGCCATCGCCTCGATGCTGCTCGGCGCGTTCGCCGCGATCCGGCAGACGAACATCAAGCGGCTGATGGCCTACTCCTCGATCGCCAACATGGGCTATGCGCTCGTCGGCCTCGCGGCCGGCACGGTCGAAGGCGTGCAGGGTGTGCTTATCTACATGGCGATCTATGTCGTGATGACGCTCGGCGCGTTCGCGGTCATCCTCGCCATGCGCCGTGACGGCACCGCCATCGAGGACATCAGCGAGCTTGCGGGGCTTTCGAAGACGAATCTGCCCATGGCTTTTGCCATGGCCATGTTCATGTTCTCCCTCGCGGGCATTCCGCCGCTCGCGGGCTTCTTTGCCAAGCTCTACGTGTTCATGGCCGCGATCAAGGCCGAGCTCTATACGCTTGCCGTCATCGGCGTTCTCGCGAGTGTCGTCGGCGCCTATTATTATCTGCGGATCGTGAAGCTCATGTTCTTCGATGAGGCCCGCGCGCCCTTCGAACCCACGCTCGCCAAGGAGCGGGCGGTGCAGTGGGTGGCGATGGTGCTGATCATCGGTTTCGTTCTGCCTGTCATTTCCGCGCCATTGATCGAAGCTGCAGCGGCGGCGGCGCGCACGCTGTTCTAGGAAAACTGATGCCGGATCGGCTCCTCCCGTATGTGCTGCCCCCGGTTGAGCTCCTCGACGAGGTCGGCTCCACGAACGATGAAGCTCAGCGGCGCGCGGTTGCCGGTGCGCGGGGGCCCCTGTGGATCGCGACGCGCCGGCAGACAGCGGGCAAGGGCCGCTCGGGCCGCGTATGGAACGAGGCCGGCACGGGCAATGTGGCGGCGACGCTGCTCTTTGTGCCCGGCTGCGCGCCGGCGCGGCTTCCGGAACTGTCGCTTGTGGCAGGTGTTGCCACCTTCGATGCCGTTGCAGACTCCCTGCCGGGTCCGGCCTCTGGCCGCGTTGAGCTGAAGTGGCCGAACGACGTGCTGATCGATGGCGCCAAGGTCTCGGGCATTCTCATAGAGACCGGCAACTATGATACGGAGACGGTGTCGCTGATCGGGATCGGCATCAATGTGGCTTCGGCGCCGGATGTGAGCGATCGCGCCGTCTCGTGCCTCGCGGCGCAGGGAAGCTCGCGCGATGCACGCGCGGTCCTGGATCTTCTTGTTGCCCGCACCGCGCACTGGCTGGCCGAGTGGAAGAAGCCCGACGGCTTCGCCGCGATCCGCGCCGCGTGGACCGCACGCGCGATACCCCTTGGACGCCGGCTTGAGATCAAGACGCGCGAGGGGCCTGTGGCGGGAACGTTCGCCGGGCTCGACCAGGACGGCGCGCTGCTGATCGATCTTCCGTTGACCGGGCGCCGTCGCTTTACATTCGGCGACGTCTCCGTGCTGCCGACCGAGCAGGCCTGAGGACACATCATGGCACGCACGCGCGCAGAGTCTCAGGGTGGCAGCGAGCTGGTCTTCCTCGCGCTTGGGGGCCTCGGTGAGATCGGCATGAACTGCTATCTCTACGGCCTTGGTGCAGAGAAGTCGCGTAAGTGGCTCATGGTCGATCTCGGCATCACTTTCCCCGAAGGCGAGTTCGATCCCGGCGTCGATGTCATTATGCCGGACCTCAAGTTCATCGAAAGCCGGGCGAAAGATCTCTGCGGCCTCGTGCTGACGCACGCACATGAGGATCACTTCGGCGCGGTGATCGAGCTCTGGCCGCGGATCAAGGTACCGGTCTATGCGACGCCCTTCACCGCGACGCTGCTCAAGACCAAGCTCGCCGAGCAGACGGGCGGCAAGCTCAAGATTCCGATCCACGAGGTCGCGCTCGGTTCTACGTTCGATGTCGGGCCGTTCTCGATCGAGCTCGTCAATCAGGCGCACTCTATTCCGGAGCCGAACGGTCTTGCGATCCGCACGCCGCACGGTCTCGTCTATCACACAGGCGATTGGAAGCTCGACAAGGCGCCGGGTGCCGGCCTGCCGCCGGACGAGCAGCGCTACAAGGAGCTCGGCGAGGAGGGTGTGCTGGCCCTCATCTGCGATTCGACCAATGCCATGCGTGATGGGCGCTCACCTTCCGTGGAGGAGGTCGGGGCCTCGCTTGCCCGAATTATCAAGGAGGCCGAGCAGGGCGTGATCGTCACGACGTTCGCATCAAACGTTGCGCGCGTGCTCGCCGTGGCGAATGCGACGCGCGCTGCGGGCCGGCGCCTCGTCGTGGCCGGGCGCGCGCTCCATCGCATCATTCAGGTGGCCATCGAGACGGGCTACCTGCCGCCGGACTTCATCTACGCCGACCAGCAGCGCTTCAGCGACTTTCGCCGCTATCTGGTCGTGGCGCTGGTCCCGGGCAGCCTGGGCGAGCCGCCCGCAGCGCTCGCGCGCATCGCCGAGAACGCGCACCCCGATATCTCGATCGCGAAGGGCGATCTCGTCATCTTCTCCTCGCGCACCATTCCCGGGAACGAGCGGGACGTCGGGCGCATCCAGAATTCGCTCGTCCGCATGGGGGCGGAGCTTGTAACTGATAACGAGGCGCTGGTGCACGTCACGGGCCATCCGCGGCGCGACGAACTGAAACAGCTCTACGGCTGGCTCAAGCCGGGGATGCTCGTGCCCATGCATGGCGAGATGCGCCACCTCGCCGAGCACGCGAAGCTCGGGCGGGCCGCAGGCATCAAGGAAGTGCTGGTTGCGATCAATGGCGAGGCCGTGGTGCTCGCGCCGGGCCGTCCGGCGATCGTCGACGAGGTTCCGGTCGGGCGCATTTATCGTGACGGCAATCTGCTGATCAACGCCGAGGACATGTGCATTCGCGAGCGGCGCAAGCTGGCCTTTGTCGGCGTGATCGTCGTGTCGCTCGTCCTCTCGCGGAACGGCAAGATGCTCGACGATCCGGAGGTCGTCATGGAGGGCGTTCCCGCCGAGCGTCCGGGTGGCGGCGCCATGGAGGACATGGTGCTCGACGTCATCGAGGGCACGATCGAAAGCATTCCACCCAAGCGTCGCAACGATGTGGAGATGGTGCGCGAGGCGATACGGCGCGCGGTCCGTGCGTCGGTGGATCAGGTGTGGGGCAAGAAGTCCGTCGTGCGCGTCATGGTCTCGATGCTCGACGTGAAGGGGTGATATCCCCTCTCCCCGCGCGCGGGGAGAAGGAGAAGAAGCTACCTCACAAACCCCAGGCTCCCGCGAGCATCGGGCTTGGAACGGCTGATCTCGCTCATGATCTCGGCGAGGCGCACAGGATTCTCGAGCACGCCGAGCACCTCGGCCTGTTTGCGCGCCTTGGCGAAGTCGCCGGGTGTGAGATTGGCGAGGCCGGCGGCATCGGCCGGAACGCGGTCCGCGCCGAAAAAGACCTGCCAGGCACGGCGCAGCCCCGGCTTGTCGAGATAGCTCAGCACGATCTGGAAGGTGAAACGGCGCAGCGAGGCCGTGTCGACCCGCTCCATGAAGTTCGTGGTGAAGCAGACGGGCAGCGGGTGATCCTCCATCCACGTCAGCATTTCGTTGACCTGCGTGATCTCCCAGGAGCGCGTCGCGTCACGGCGATCGAGCAGCAGGCTGTCCGCCTCGTCGAAGACGAGCATTGCGTTGGCTTCGCGCGCTTCCTCGAAGGCATTGGCGATATGGCGCTCGGTTTCGCCGAGATAGGGGCCGAGAATGTCCGAGGCACGCTTCTGTACGAGCTCGAGCCCAAGACGACGCGAGAGGTATCTCGCGAAGGCGGACTTTCCCGTGCCGGGTGGCCCCGAAAGGCAGATCGAGAAGGCGCGCGCCTGTGCAGCGACGAGGCGGTCGGCGAGGGCGGAAAGATCCTGGTCCGAGCAGACGAGCAGGGGATCGAAATCGGGAATGGCGCCGGCCTTGCGGGCGACAACGCCGGAGACAGCGCGGACGATGCCGAGGGCGGCGCGCTCGACGGCTTCGGCGCCGCCGCCGGAGAGCTTGGCAGCCTTGAGCGCATTCTCGTAGATCGCGGGCGTGGCATCGAGGCGGCGGGCCAGCGCCTCAGCCTCGCTCGCCGTCAGCTTGAGATCCATGCGCGCAGCAATACGTTCGAGAATGCGCTGGCGCTGAATGGCCGGCGGTCGCTTGAGTTCCGTGGCGAGCGTCATGCGCCGCAGTAGTGCGGGGTCGATGTTCTGCAGCTCGTTCGATGTCCAGATGATGGGGACAGGGTTCGTTTCGAGCAGGCGGTTCAGGTAGACCTTCGAGCCGCCGCGATTGATAAGATGGACGGCGACGTCCTCCATCTCGTCGAAAAGAAGCGCAGTGCGCTCATGACCGCCGAGAAGCCGCTGGGAAAAGCTTATGTCGGCGAGCCGTTCGGCGCGGTTCGATTCGCCGTCGCCTGATCCGCCCTCGCCAGCCGCGAAGAGCGCGGCGCCGGCAGCCTGGGCCGCGACCTTCGCGAGCTCCGTCTTGCCCGAGCCGGGCGGGCCATAGAGGAGGATGTTGACGCCGGTCGCACGGCTGTCCAGGGCGCCGCGCAGCACGCCGGCGATGAGGTCGCGGTCGGCCGTGACGTGCTCATAGTCCTCCATGGTCACGGACGATACGAGCGGATCACCGAGGAGCGCATTGCGCATCTCGCCAAACGAGCCGAACGTGCGCTCGAGGCAGGCATTGACGCGGGAGGGGATCACGAACCGAGCGTCGTAGCCGGCCAGCGTCGTGCTCTGGTCACGCACCTGGAGAAGACCTGCGGCGACCAGCTCACCGCCCGATGCGAGCAGTTCCTCCGTCGCGCGCGGATGCACATCGCAAAGCAGTGCGATGGCGCGCGTCATCGGCCCGCAGTAGTCCGCCGCGGCATTGGCGAGATACTGCACCTGCTCGAAGCGCGTCGAGCAGGCGAAGAGGCCGAGCAGGCGCCAGGCGGCGTTGGGCAGGCCAAGGGCCTCGACGAGACGCTCGACGTTGGTCGCCATGGGCTCGGGTCGGGGCGTCTCCTTGGCCGCGCGATCGAGGCTGACGACGACCGCGTCCCTGTGCTTCGTCCAGGCCTTCTCGAATTCGGCGGGCTTGTAGGCCATGTAGCCGCCGAGAGCTTCGACGAGAGGCGGGGGTAGCGGCAAGCTCAGCACATCCGAACGCTCGTTCAGCCAGACGAGCAGATTGCGGGCCGAGCGCAGCGTCAGGTCCGGCCGGATAAGCAGGCGGGCCAGATAGCGGGCAATGAGGCCGCGCTCGATGTCGGTGATCATAGTCATTGCTTGGTCGCCTGCACCTGCTGGCAAGAAGGATTCACGTTCAGGATCATGCTATGGCGCGGGCAGTCATACGGGAAGGTCGTTGTTGTGGTGCCGGCTGCTGGTGCGAGATTCCTGCCTTCGAAGGGAAAGGTGTCGCATCCGACCTTCAGGTTGGCGCGAAATCGGAGAAAACCGTGGCTTCGGGGGTGGGTTACAGGGCAGCAGCCATGTTCGCGCCGGAGAGGCGAGGCGGTAAGATCAAGTTCCGGCTTGCGCTTCCCGACGGCGCCAGCCATTCCTTCCCCTGATGGGCCGCGAGCCCGCCGATACAACCTTGATGGCAACCCTCATCATGGGCATCGCATGAGCTACTTTCCCGACTATCTCGCCGACCGCTACCGGCGCTTCAAGCTCCGCAATTTCATCCCGCACCAGGAAGACTACGAGGTGCTCGCCAGCCATGGGCAGAGCCCCGAGGTGATGGTCGTGAGCTGCTGCGACAGCCGCGTCGAGCCCGAGGCAGTGTTCAGCGCCATGCCAGGCGAACTGTTCGTCGTCCGCAACGTCGCGAACCTGGTGCCGCCCTACGAGACGGATGGCAAATACCACGGCGTCAGCGCGGCGCTCGAGTTCGCTGTCCTCAATCTGCGGGTGAGGCACATCGTGGTGATCGGGCATTCGGGCTGCGGCGGCATTCGTGCCTGCATCGACCACGAAGCGACCCGCCAGACCGAGGCCGAGTTCATCGCCAACTGGATGTCCATGCTGGATGATGCGCGCGACCGCCTGATCGCCTCCGGCGCCATCCGCTCGCCGAGTATGCTCCGCACCGATCTCGAGCGCGAAGGCGTCAAGGTCTCGCTTGCCAACCTGCGCACGTTTCCTTGCGTGCAGACGCTGGAGGGTAAGGGACGTCTCGCGTTGCATGGTACCTACTTCGACATCTCGACGGGTCAGCTCTCCGTGCTCAACGAGGCAACCGACGCGTTCGTGCCGCTCTAATCTCCAACCATCGCCCTGTGTATCTCCAAGCAACGTGCGAGCGTATGCGTATGACCACTCTGCCGGACCTTCCCAAGACAGAAATTGTCATCGTCCAGATGACGAACACCT
>CAUJKI010000109.1 GCA_963205015.1 Pseudomonadota bacterium | reverse complement strand
CGTCGCCGACCTTCCAGCGCTTCACCTTCGAGCCGACGGCCCACACGATGCCCGAGGCATCGGAGCCGGCGATGTGATAGGGCTGCTTGTGGCCGTCAAAGGGTGAGATCGGCGTGCCGAGCGCGGCCCACACGCCGTTGTAGTTCACGCCCGCGGCCATCACGAGCACCAGCACGTCGTGGCTGTCGAGGGACCAGGTCGGGACCACCTCGATCTGCATGGCGGTCTCGGGCTCGCCGTGGCGCTCCTTGCGGATTGCCCAGGCATACATATTCTTCGGTACATGTCCCAGGGGAGGGATCTCCCCGACCTCATAGAGGTCCTTCAGCGGCGGTTCGGTGGGGACGGGCTGCAAAGCCTGAGCTGAAATCGCCATGAGACACCTGCTTTGGTTGCGGGTGCGAACAGCATGACAGAGTAAATACTGCGCTGCAATATCAGATTGCCGCGATGCACTTTGTCCAGGGCCGCGAGCGCACCGGAATCCCCTCTCCCCGCTCTTGCGGGGGGAGGGCTAGGGTGAGGGGCGGCGGCAAATGCACACGTCGGCGCAAGTAACCGCCCCTCACCCCGACCCTCTCCCCATTGAAGACAATAGGGAGAGGGGGAAGTTGGAGCCGCATTCGATTGAGATTTTCAAGCCCGCTGCGAAGCTTTCAGCGCCTGGTCGAGATCCTCGATGATGTCGCGCGCGTCCTCGAGGCCGATGGAGAGGCGCACGAGCTCCTCGCCGACGCCCGCGCGCTTCAACTCCTCCGCGCTCATCTGCTGGTGCGTCGTGCTCCCCGGATGGATGATCAGCGACTTCGCATCGCCGACATTGGCGAGATGCGAGAGAAGACGCACGCGCTCGATCAGAACCTTACCGGCACGCCGCGCACCCCCGTCACCTGCGCCTTCCGGCGCCTTGACGCCGAAACTCATCATGGCACCGGCCCCCCGCGGCATCAACTTTTTCGCGAGCGCATGGTCCGGGTGGCTTTCGAGGCCCGGGTACTTCACCCAGGCGACGGCGGGATGTTTTTCCAGGAACGTCGACACTGCGCGCGCATTCTCAACGTGGCGCGACATGCGTACATGCAGCGTCTCGATGCCCTGCAGGAGATAGAAGGCATTTGCCGGGCTCATGCAGGCGCCGAAATCGCGCAACCCCTCGGCGCGCGCTCGTGAAATGAAGGCGGCGGGACCGAATTCTTCCGCGAATGAAAGGCCATGATAGCCGGCATAGGGCTCGGTGAGAGTCGGGAACTTCCCTGACTTCGCCCAATCGAAGCGGCCGCTGTCAACGAGCACGCCGCCGATCGCGACGCCGTGACCGCCCAGGAACTTCGTCGCGGAGTGCATGACGATATCGGCGCCGAAGTCGAAGGGGCGACACAGATAAGGCGTCGAGAACGTCGCATCGATCATCAACGGCAAGCCGTGATCGTGCGCCACTTCTGCGACGGCCGCGATGTCGAGCACCTCGAGGCCTGGATTGCCGAGCGTCTCGGCGAAGATGAGCCGCGTCTCGGGCCGGATAGCGGCGGCGAAGGCAGCGGGATTGCGCGGATCGACTTGTGTCGTCGTGATGCCGAAGCGCGGCAGCGTGTGCACGAACATGTTATGCGAGCCGCCGTAGATGCGGTTCGAGGCGACGATGTGTCCGCCCTGGCCCATGAGCGTCGCAATGCCGAGATGGAGCGCCGCCTGTCCGCTCGCGACGGCTACGGCGCCGACGCCGCCTTCCAGCGCGGAGATGCGCTCCTCCAGCACGGCGACAGTCGGGTTCGAGATGCGGGAGTAGATGTGGCCGGCCCGCTCGAGGTTGAAGAGCTCGGCGGCGTGGTCGGCATCATGAAAGACATACGACGTCGTCTGGTAGATCGGCACGGCGCGGGCGCCGGTCGTCGGATCGGGCTGCTGCCCGGCGTGGAGCGCGAGCGTGTCGAAGCGAGGATACTGGTCGTCGGCCATTGGGGACCTCCAAAACTCAGTCCAATCAGTATCCAAGGGGGTGAGCATGGACAACCGGGACGTTGCGTTGGTCGGGATTTCCCGAAAGGGTCGGCCCTGGGGATTGCGGGGACGGGATGTGTCCGTCGGGGCTTGCGACTGAGCGAATCACCTAACGCTAGGCTCAACGCGTGGAGGCGTACGCGGCACCAGGGTCGGCAGGGCTCCGGGGCGCAGCGTCGGGGAGAAATGTCATGGTTTTCGGTCGGGTCGGCGGTCAGATCATGCAGCGCCGCGTGCTTGGATTAGGCAGTTGTGTTGCCGCTGTGCTCGCACTGTCCGGCTGTGGCGGTGCCGATATTCTGCAGAGCTTCGGCACATCCTCGCCCGCGCTCAACATCGCACCGAAGTCCGAGGCGCCGCCGCGCGATGTGACACCCGGCGAAGCAAAGGCCGCCCGGGCGCGCCTCGGCGAGGCCGCGACGCTGGCGGCGGCGCGCGGCAATCCCCGTGATGTCGATGCCGCGCTGGCGGCCGCGGGCATCCTGCGCCGACAGGGCGACAGGGCAAGCGCGCTCGCGCTTCTTGAGGCGTCAGCAGCCGTCGTGCCGAATGATGCGCGTCTGCTGCGGGATCGCGGCCTGCTGGCGCTGGAGCTCGGCGCCGTTTCCCACGCGCGCGAACATCTGAGGAAGGCGGTCGCGAACGGAAGCCGCGATTGGCAGACGCACTCGGCGCTCGGCACCGCGCTTGCGGCGGGCGGCGATCAGAAGGGGGCACAACGCCAGTTCGCCGAGGCCTTGAAACAGGCACCGGGCAATCCGGTGGTGCTCAACAATCTCGCGCTCTCGATGGCGCTGGAGGGCCGGCGCGGCGAGGCCGAGCAGATGCTGCGCGAGGCGGCAGCCAGCCAGAAGAAGGGCGGCGACGTGCGCGTCGCGCAGAACCTCGCGCTCGTCAGCAAGATCAGCGATCAGAAGAGCAAGGCGGCGGGCAAGCCCGCAGAGGCAACCCCGGCGAAGCAGAGTACCGCGCCGTCGGCGTCCGCAAAGGATATCAAGAAATCCGCCGCAGCAGCGGCGCCGACGCGCACTGCGCAGGCTGACGGATACGTCGCACCGTAGACCGATCGTGATGCCGCTGTCTTTTATCGGCTTCGAGTTGGCAGGCTGCGCTCACTCCTCTTCACGGGGAGATGCGCGCGCTTACGCGGAAGAGCAGCAAAACATCCAACCGTTCACAAGCGGAACACTTGCCAAATGCCTGCGTTGGCCCTGTGCGAGCCAAGCTCGCTTGGTTCCTCTGGAACGGAGATGATCAATGAACGAACAAATGCGACGTTATGCGGTTGGTCTTCTGGCTCTGGGCTTCACTTCGAGCTGCACCCTTGTCGCGGCAGCGCAGGATATCGACGACGATAGCTACATCATCGACGAACGCTACCTCACCGACGAACCCGATCCGCCTGTCACGATGTTTGATGACGACGAAGATGACGACGGCAGCGATGAGGTTCGGGTCGTGTATCAGGGCGGCATACAGCGATGTGCGGATACGTTCCGGTCGTTCAACCCGGACACCGGTACCTATGTGACGTTCCAAGGCGAAACGCGGGTCTGCCCGTATCTCGAGTAGTTTTGCCGCCTGCACCGCAGCCATGAGGTTCGTCGCTCGACGAGCGACCGCATCGCAGCAGCGGCACAAAGGCCTGCTAGCGTAGCCGCGCGTTGATCGCCTCGAGAGCCTTCGAGCCGGGGCAGAGCTCGCTCATGGCGATGCCGTTGAGCGGACGCTCGTCGGTGCCGAGCACGTCATGCAAATCCTGCTGGTTCTCATTGACGTAGAGAAGGCCGGTGACGATCGTGCCCTTGGCGGCATTGGTGCGGATGGTGTGAATCGCGGCGTCGGAGTCGCGCGGGTCGTGTCCCTCGCCGACCTTGAAGAGCATGAGATGCGAGCCGTCGTGCAGCTCGACTGAGGTCGACGTGCCCTCGTCGTAGTCCGTGGTGATCTCCTCCTTGGGCTCGACATAGTCGAGCTTGTTCTCGGAGGCCATGTTGTGCATCCGCACGTACTCGTAGCTCTTGGTCGAGGCCGGATGGTTATTGAAGGTCACGCAGGGACTGATCACGTCGATGAAGGCAAAACCCTTGTAGCTGATCGCGGCCTGGATCAGCGGCAGGAGCTGACGCTTGTCGCCCGAGAACGAGCGCGCGACGAAGCCTGCGCCGAGCTGGATGGCCATCTGACAGAGGTCGATGGCGTCGAAGGGATTGGCCTCGCCTTTCTTGGAGGGTGAGTTCTTGTCGTTCGTTGCGGAGAACTGGCCCTTGGTGAGACCGTAGCAGCCGTTGTTCATGACGATGTAGGTCATGTTCAGCTTGCGGCGTACGGCATGACAGAACTGGCCGAGGCCGATCGAGGCCGTGTCGCCGTCGCCGGATACACCGATGTAGACGAGATCGCGGTTGGCCATGTTGGCGCCCGTCGTCACGGACGGCATGCGCCCGTGCACCGAATTGAAGCCGTGGCTGCGCGAAAGGAAATACGTCGGCGCCTTGGATGAGCAGCCGATGCCGGAGATCTTGGCGATCCGGTGTGCCGGCAGGTCCATCTCGTAGCAGGCTTCGATGATGGCAGCCGTGATCGAGTCGTGCCCGCAGCCGGCGCACAGCGTCGACATGGAGCCCTCGTAGTCGCGCCGCGTGAGGCCCAGCGCATTGCGCGGAAGAGCAGGATGGTGGGCGGAGGGTTTGGCGATGTAGCTCATGGCATTGTTCCTGCTACTCGGCGGCCGCAGCTTTTTCGGGATGGAGATGCGCGAGCACGGCCTTGCGCACGAAGGCAGCCGTGGTCGGCATTCCGTCATAGCTCAACATCGGGATGAGCTTGGTGGCGGGAATATCCGCCTCGGTGATCAGCAGCGAGCGCATCTGCGCGTCACGGTTCTGCTCAAGGACGAAGATGTGATCGTGGGCGTCGCAGAAGGCCTTTACATCCTCACTGAAGGGAAAGGCCTTGAGGCGCATGGCATTGATCCGCACACCCGCACGCTCCAGCTCGTCGAGGGCCTCGAGCGCGGCCGGACGCGTCGCGCCGAAGTAGATGATGGCCGTCTTGCAGCCCTTGTCGCGGATGTCGATTTCGGGCTTCGGTACGACCGTTGCGGCCGTGTCGAACTTGCGCCGGATGCGGTCGATCACGCGCTGGTGGATACGACCGTCCTCGGTATAGCGCGCGTACTCGTCGTGACTGGTGCCACGCGTGAAGAACGAACCCATGGAGGGATGCGTGCCGGGGAGCGTGCGGTAGGGGATCGCATCGCCATCAATGTCGAGGTAGCGGCCCCAGGGCTTGCCCTTGACCGTCTTGAAGGCCTCGAGCTGCTCGGCCGAGAGCACCTTGCCCCGGCTCTGCTCCGTGCTGTCGTCCCAGGTGAAGGGATCGGTCATCCAGTCGTTCATCCCGATGTCGAGATCGGACATGACCATGATCGGCGTCTGCAGAAGCTCGGCGAGGTCGAAGGCTTCGGCGCCCATCGAGAAAACCTCGGTGGGGTTCGATGGGAACAGCAACACGTGCTTGGTGTCGCCGTGGCTCGCATAGGCGCACGAAATGATATCGGGCTGGCCCGTGCGAGTCGGCATGCCGGTTGAAGGTCCGCCGCGCTGGATATTGAAGAGCACGACCGGCACCTCGGCGAAATAGGCGAGGCCCAGGAACTCGCTCATGAGCGAGATGCCGGGACCCGAGGTCGCCGTGAAGGAGCGTGCGCCGTTCCAGCCGCCGCCGATGGCGACGCCGATGGCCGCAAGCTCGTCCTCGGCCTGCACGATGCTGAAGAGGCGCTTGCCTTCCTTGGTCACGCGCAGGCGGCGCGCGTATTTCTCATAGGCCTCGGGAAGCGAGGTCGACGGCGTGATCGGATACCACGCGCAGACGGTCGCGCCGCCATAGACTGCGGCGAGACCACCGGCGTCGTTGCCCGTCACCATGATCTTGCCCTTGGCGCCCTCGGCAGGACGGGCATGGATCGAGAGCGGGCAGGAGAAGTGCTCGCGTGCGTAGGTGCGCCCGAGCTCGACGGCCTGGAGATTGGCCGCCATGAGCTTTTCCTTGCCCTTGAGCTGATCCGAGATCACGCCCTTGAGAGCCTCCATATCCATGGACAGCAGCTCGACGAGCGCGCCGACGTAGACCATGTTCTTGAAGAGCTGGCGTTGGCGCGCGTCGGTCCACTGCTTGGCGCAGATCTGCGCGATTGGAATAGGGAGCAACGTAATGTCGTCTCGGGGCCAGATGCGCGGCATGGAGCTGTCGTAGAGCAGCCAGCCACCCGGCACCACCTCGGCAAGATCCTCTGCATAGGTCTGCGGGTTCATCGCGACCATGAAATCTATGCCATCGCGCCTTGCGACATATCCCGCTTCCGAGACGCGCACCTCGTACCAGGTCGGCAGGCCCTGGATGTTCGAGGGAAAGATGTTCTTCGGGCTGACTGGGATGCCCATCCGGAACAGCGTCTTCGCCACCATCGTGTTGGCGGACGCAGAGCCCGAGCCATTGACGGTGGCGAATTTGATGACGAAATCGTTGATCCCGCTCATGGCGTATCCGTGATCCTCATTCCAACCGGGCGCTCGCCGCATGTTCCCTCATCCGGTGCGAGCGATCCCTCCTCCCTCGGTGATTGCACAACTCACGTGGCCTAACCGAGGTAGGCATTGTGGTGCGACAGGCACGCCGAGGCGGCCTGTGCTTCGGCGTACGCAAATTTCTGCATGTCCCAGGCACCGGTCGGACAGCGCTCGGCACAGAGGCCACAGTGCAGACAGACGTCCTCGTCCTTGGCCATGATGCGCCCGGTCTTGAGCGGACCGGAAACGTATAGGCTCTGGGACATATTGAGGGCGGGGACGCGCAGCTCCTGCCGCAGGTCGGCCTCGTCATCGTTCTCCGTGAAGTTGATGCAGTCGACCGGACAGATGTCCATGCAGGCATCGCACTCGATGCAGAGATTGTCGGTGAAGACGGTCTGGACATCGCAGTTGAGGCAGCGCTCGACCTCGCGGGCCGCGATCCTGTCGTCGAAGCCAAGCTCGACCTCGAGCTTGAGATTCTTAAGTGAGGCCTCGAGCGTGGCGTGCGGCACGGCCTGACGCTTCTGCGGGTCGTAGTTGTTCGAGTACGACCACTCGTGGATACCCATCTTCTGGCTGACGAGCGTGTGGCCGGGCTTCGGCCGGTCGACGAGGCTCCGGCCGTGGCAGTAGGCATCGATCGAGATCGCGGCCTGATGGCCGTGCGAGACCGCCCAGATGATGTTCTCGGGCCCCCAGGCGGCGTCGCCACCGAAGAAGACACCGGGGATCGAGCTCATGAACGTCCTGCGGTCGACCGCGGGCTGGCCCCACTCGTTGAAGGTCATGCCGATGTCGCGCTCGATCCAAGGAAAGGCGTTCTCCTGGCCGATCGCCATCAGCACGTCGTCGCAGTCGATGGTGACGATCTCGCCCGAGGCTTCGAGCTTGGGGCGGCCTTTGGCATCGACGCCGGTCTGGACCATCTTCTCGAAGGTCATGCCGACGAGCTTGCCATCCTTCACCACGAAGGATTTGGGCGCGTGATTGTCCAGGATCGGAATGCCCTCGTGGAGCGCGTCCTTGATCTCCCAGTCGGAGGCCTTCATCACCTTGCGCGGACTGCGCACGGTCACCGTGACGGACTCGGCGCCGAGGCGCAGCGCCGTGCGGCAGCAGTCCATGGCGGTGTTGCCGCCGCCGATGACGACGACACGGCGGCCGATCTTCTCGACATGTCCGAAGGCGACCGACGTCAGCCAGTCGATGCCGATGTGAATGTTGGCGGCCGCCTCCTTGCGACCCGGAAGCTCGAGGTCCTTGCCCTTGGGCGCGCCCGTGCCGACGAAGATGGCGTCATAGCCCTCGCCAAGAAGTTTCTTGAGGCTCCTGATCTCCGCACCGAAGCGCGCCTCCACGCCGAAATCGAGAATGCGGCCCACTTCCTCGTCGAGGACACTCGCCGGAAGCCGGAAGGAGGGGATGTTCGTGCGCATGAGCCCACCGGGCACGGGATCGCGCTCGAAGAGCGTGATGTCATAGCCGAGCGGCATGAGATCGCGCGCGACGGCGAGCGAGGCCGGCCCGCCTCCGATGAGGGCGACGCGCTTGCCGTTCTTCTGCGTCGGAATCTCAGGAAGGAAGGAATCGATCTCGCCCTTGTAATCGGCGGCGACGCGCTTCAAGCGGCAGATTGCGACCGGCTCGGCATTTTTCTTTGAAGGGTCCTTGGCATTGCCCTCGTCGCCGACCTGGATGCGGCCACGCCGGCAGGCGGGCTCGCAGGGACGGTCGCAGACGCGCCCGAGAATGCCGGGGAAGACGTTCGACTCCCAATTCAACATATAGGCCGCTGAATAGCGGCCTTGGGCTATCAGGCGGATGTATTCGGGGACGGGAGTGTGCGTGGGGCAGGCCCACTGGCAGTCGACGACCTTGTGGAAGTATTGCGGATCGCTGATGTCGGTTGGGGGAGTGCGACCTCGCCTGCGTGATCGGGCCGCGATTTCACTCGCCTGCATCTCGCCTTCATCCCTGGCTCGTTCCTGTGCCGAGGACGTATCCTCGCCGAACGAAGCCGAGGGCCGCAAGTGCGCCCGCCGACCCCATCACAAGGAATTCGCCCCAGCCCCTGGCAGCGGCCCCGTTCAAAGCGGGGCCTGCAACTTAGACTCTCTATAGCTGCTGTCGGCAATGTTGGCCACACGGCTTCACGCATTGCTGATGGGAATGATTTACGCCCAACGCAGAACGGCCCCACCTAGACTTAAGGCGGGGCCGTCGTTGCTCGGCGAATTGTGCGGGGCGTGCGCTGCAGCGCACAAATCCTCAGAAGAGGCCTTCGAACTTCTTCTTGAAGCGCGAGACGCGGCCGCCGCGGTCCATGAGCTGCTGGTTGCCGCCGGTCCAGGCCGGGTGCGTGCTCGGGTCGATGTCGAGCTGCAGCGTGTCGCCTTCCTTACCGTAGGTGGAATAGGTCTGGTATGTGGTGCCGTTGGGAAGCGCCACGGTGATCAGATGATAGTCGGGGTGGAAGTCTTCGATATTCTTCATCTCGTCTCTCCGGCTCGGAGCACGACCGGCGCGATCCCGGTGCAGACAGCACCGGCCCTCGGCGGCAGTCGGGGGTGAAAAGCTGGCCGGTGTATACAGAAGACGGCGCATCGGCACAAGGGCCGGCGGCCCGGGCAGGACAGGGGCTCGGGTCCGCTCTGCGGACTTTTCGGTCCACCATGCGGGACGAGCAATTGACCCGTCGGGCTATTTTGCTAGGGTCCGCCTGAAAAGGATCCCCAATGACCGAGCGCGAGCGCCGGGTCTCTCCTTTCGATGCCGAGGGGGGCCGGCCCAATATCGAAGGTGACTACCTCCGCGAGGAGGTGCGCCTTGCCAACCGCAACTCCGGCATCCTGCTCGAGGCGCTCCGCCACGACGTGACGCCGACCGGCCTCCACTATCTTCTGAACCACTTCGACGTTCCCTATGTCCCCTCGGCAGCGGATTGGACGCTGAGCGTGACGGGGCGAGTGAAAAACCCCCTCCGGATTACGCTGGCCGAGATCCAGGCCCTTCCGGCGAAGACACTCCGCGTGACGCTCGAATGTGCCGGCAATGGCCGCGCCAATATCGGCCTGCGCCGCCAAAGCATGCCGTGGATGTATGAGGCGGTGGGTACCTCGGAATGGACCGGCACGCCGCTCCGCCACGTGCTCGAGCAGGCCGGGCTGCTTCCCGATGCCATGGACATTGCCTTCCTGGGGATCGACCGCGGCTTCGACAAGGTCTTCCACGAATACGGCCGCAGCCTCGCGCCGCAACTCGCGCTCAACGACGACGTGCTTCTCGTCTGGGCCATGAACGGCGCGCCGCTGCTGCCGCAGCACGGCTTTCCCCTGCGCCTCATCGTGCCGGGCTGGTACGGTATGGCGAGCGTGAAGTGGCTCGACCGCATCGAGGTCCTGGACAGGCCGTTCGAGGGCCATCAGCAGGCCGCAAGCTATATCTACAAGGAGAGCGCCGACGACCCCGGCGTGCCCGTCACGCATATCCGCGTGAAGTCGCTGATGGCGCCGCCCGGCATTCCGGACTGGTACACGCGCCATCGCCTCGTCGCGCCGGGCGCGGTCACGGTCATGGGGCGGGCGTGGAGCGGCAATGGCGTACCGGTGGTGCGGGTCGAGTTCGGCGTCGATGGCCGCTGGCAGGAGGCGCAGCTCGGGCCCATCGACGGCCGCTACGCCTGGCGGAGCTGGCAGGCCATCTGGGATACCTGCGATGGAGAATATGAGATTGCCTGCCGGGCGACCGACGAGAACGGCGATACCCAGCCGCTCGATGAGCGTTGGGATCGCAGCGGTTTCGGCAACAACATGGTGCACAAGATCGGGGTGACGGTGCGGGCATGAGCGGTGCAGCAGAAACGATGATCGACGTGCGCGTATGGCGCGGAGCCGGGGAGGGCGAATACCAGGCCTTCACGGTGCCGCGGCGCGACAGTCAGACGGTGCTCGATGTCGTCACCTGGATCCAGCGCCACGCCGATCCGACGCTCGCCTACCGCTTCGCCTGCCGCGTCGGCGTGTGCGGCTCCTGCGCCATGACCGTCAACGGCCGCCCGCGCTGGACCTGCCGCACGCACGTCTCGAAGGTGATCGAGGACGGACGCCTCGAAATCGGACCGCTCGCCAACCTCCCGGTGATCCGCGATCTCGCCGCGGACATGGCGCCGTTCTTCGACAAATGGCAGAAGGCGGAAGGGACGTTCGTACCCTCGCGCACGCGCCACGAGCCGCTCGAGCGGATCAGTCCCGAGAGCGCCGAGCGCCAGGCCGCGGACGCGGCCATCGAGTGCATCAACTGCGGTGTCTGCTATGCCGCGTGCGATACCGTGCGCTGGAGCCCGGATTATTTCGGTCCCGCAGCGCTCAACCGCTCGTGGTCGCTCGTCAACGACGTGCGCGATGCCGGCAACCTTGAGCGCCTTGCCGCGGCCGCGAGCAACGGCGGCTGCCACAACTGCCATTCGCACCAGTCCTGCGAGCAGCTTTGTCCCAAGGGCCTCAATCCCACGGCGTCGATCGCCGGGCTCAAGCGTCGCACCATGCAGGCCTATATCCGCGGAGAGATCACGTGAGCGCGGTCCGCCTCTATGTCTGGCAGCGGTTGACGGCAACGCTCATGGTGCCGCTCATTGCCGTGCATCTGATCGTCATCATCTATGCGACGAACCGCGGCCTGAGCGCTGCGGAAATTCTTGGGCGCACACGCGGCAGCATCGCGTGGGGGCTCTACTACGGGCTGTTCGTCATCGCGGCGTCGATCCATGGGGCGATCGGCGTGCGCGGTGTCGCACGCGAGTGGCTCGGCTGGCGGGAGAAGGCGCTCGACCGGCTGATGTGGATCTTCGGCACTATCCTGCTCGTGCTAGGCCTGCGCGCCGTCATCGCGGTGGTTGGCACATGAGCGCCCGCCCACATACCACCGGCTATCGCGGCGACCGGCTGTGGCTTGCCGCCATGGTGCATCGCGTGTCCGGCGTGCTGCTCGCGGCGTTCCTGCCGCTGCACTTCCTCGTGCTCGGGCTCGCACTTGAGGGCGAGGCGCAACTCGACGGCTTCCTCCATTGGACGAAGTCGCCGCTTGTGAAGTTCGCGGAGACGGGCCTAGTGCTCCTACTTGCGATTCATCTGCTCGGCGGTATCCGCCTGCTGGTGATCGAGAACATGCCCTGGCGCGAGGGGCAGAAGCGCATGGCGACGCTCGCCGCGGCCGCCGCCGTCGGCATTGCTGGTATCTTCCTGATCGCGCTGCTTTAGCGCCGAGCCATCTCAGTGGTGATAGTGGCGGCGGAAGTAGGTCTGCGACTTTTCGGGGTTCCACTTCACCCACTGCTCGTAGCCATAGAAATAGTAGTGGCAGCGGTGCCAGTCCTTGCAGTGGGTATGGCTCCAGCGGCCCGGAAGGTGGCGATACTCCTTCAGAGGCGGCAACCATCCTTGCCGGCTCCTGCGATGATGGTGGCTGTGCTTGTGGTGCCGGTGGTCGTGCTTGGCGTGATGCCGATGGCCACGATGATACGAGCGGTGAGCAACCGACTGGATCGCCGGCGCCGGCGTGGCCACGCGCTGAGCCGGGAGCGGCACTGCGTGGGCTGAAGCTCCCTGGATGATCAGGGCGGCAAGCGCCGTCAGCCACGGTGCAATGAGGCGGGTACGCATGGTCGTCTCCTCCGTTCGGCCCGTGGGCTGAACGCGCCAGGGTGGCCGGAAGTCTCATAGCGCGTCCGATCTCTTCCGGGTAGCTGCAACCTGCTGGCCGGAGCGCCTGGAGGCGGACCTTACCCCCGTGGATGCGGCATGAGGCTTGCAGGCAATGGGGCAGTAGCGTCGCGGATCGGAGACCCTGGTCCGCGCGTCGCGTTGGGGAAAGACCATGTCTCTGAGTTCGCTCGAACATTCAAATCGCCTGATCAGCGACACCCGTCGGCGCATTGATATTCTCCGCGCCGAGCTGGCTTCGGAGCCGCTGAACGACAGCTCGGCGCTCCGCACGCGCCTGCTCCAGCAGATGGAGCTGTCGCTCGCGTGCCTGGAACGGAACAGGGATGCGATTGCCTCACGCCTCGCCAATGGCATTGCTCGCGACCAGGGGGTCTAATCACGCACGCGGTGCGAGCTGACGGCGCATCTTCATAAACCCTTTGTTTACCTTACGGCCCGACTCTCGATCCTGCCGGCGTCCGCGCGAGCGCGCCTGCCGGAAGAGGCGTCGCGTCATGAGGTTCATCGCCGTCATCCTGATCCTGCTCGCAGCGGGCAAGGTCGGCTATCAGCAGTATCTCTATCGCTCGGCGACAGCCGACGTGATGGTCGCGACCTTCCGCGATCAGGCCGTCGCCGCCTGTCAGCGTGATGCGACGGCGACCAGCCTTGCCGATCGCTCG
>CAUJKI010000108.1 GCA_963205015.1 Pseudomonadota bacterium | reverse complement strand
CTGTTACCGTCGAAATCGTCCGGGAAGCCGTTGTTGTCCTGGTCGGAACCGCAATCCGAGCCGTCCGCGCAGATGCTGCGCCGGCTGTCGTTGGGTGCGGTATCGATCACGTTGATCAGCTCGCCGTTCGACAGCAGCACGCTCGGGTCCGGATTGGTGCCGTCGTAGACCGCAGAGACGGGCTTCGACTGGTACGGCGAGGTCGACAGGTCGGTCTCGGCCCAGTTGCCGGTGAAGGTAAAGCGCAGGCTGTCGCTCGGCTCGAACTGCAGGATGCCGCGCATGGCGGTGGTCTGGTCGTCGGCGAGATCCGCGCCGGCGTCCGGACCCGGGGCATTGGAGGTGCCGTTGCCGATGGTGGCGGCGCCGAAGGCGTACTGGTCGTTCGCGTTGTACAGGTTCTTCAGGTATGGATCCTGGTCGTTGTGCATGACAGCAAACCGGCCCGCGAGGCGGTCGGTGAGCGGGCCGCCGAGCGCGGCCTCGATACGCATGCTGTCGGCATCCGCATCGGTGTCGTAGATGCCGTAGCTCACGTCGACATAGCCCTCGGTACCTTCGAACGTGGGCTTGCGGCTGATGTAATGCACCATGCCGCCGGTCGCGTTGCGGCCGAACAACGTGCTTTGCGGGCCCTTCAGGACTTCGACCCGTTCGAGGTCGAACAGGCCGAAGGTCTGGCCCTGCGCCGCCGGGATGTAGCCTTCGTCGAGGTAGACCGCATTCGGTCCCTCGACGACGTCGTTGAAGTCGGTCTGCGTGACCCCGCGGATGGTGAACTGCGCGTTCTTGCCGCCGTGCGAACCGCTCAGGTGCACGCCGGGCGTGAACTTGGCGACGTCGATGCTTTCCTCGATGTTGAGCGCCTTGATCTGTGCGCCACTGAAGGCATTCATCGTGATGCCGACGTCCTAGATCGACTCCTCTTTCTTCTGTGCCGTGACGACGAGTTCGTCGAGGACCTGCGCTGGCGCAGGTGCAGCAATCAGTGCGGTGAGGCCCGCTGCAGCAATGGCCGCGTGGCGCGGCGACAGCCGTTGCATCGACATAGTCTTCCCCCTGGTCGTGAATGTAGCCGGTTGGTGTCGGGCGCGGACTGCCCCTTTCCGCGGCTGTCCTTCCCATGACTGATCGAACATAGCAGACACCGGCAGGTAACAGTTTGCAATCCGGCCGCGTGTGTTAACAGAAACGGCAAACCTGCGCGCGGGCTTCGCGGGTGGGCTGGCGAGCGGAAATTCCAGTGCTATGATCCGGACGATCCTCCGTGTCGATCCCGCTGCACGCCGTCGACATCACGATGTCGCCTGCTATTTTCGAGGGTAAGTCATGGCCGCCAATCCGAGAGCTGTGCACAACTCCATCAAGCCGGGCCGCTGGCTGCGCTCGACCTGCAAGATGTGCCTGCATTCCTGCACCAACCTCGTCCACGTCACCGAGGAAGGCGTCATCAACAAGGTCGAGGGCGACCCGACCAATCCGTCGAACCGCGGCAAGCTCTGCCCGAAGGGCAATTCCGCGATCATGCGGCACTACGACCCGAACCGCTTCAAGCAGCCCCTGCGCCGCACCAACCCGGAGAAGGGGCCGAACGTCGACCCGAAGTGGGAGCCGATCAGCTGGGACGAGGCCTTCGACATCGTTGCCGGCAAGCTGAAGGAAGCCCTCGCGGACGACCCGCGACGCATCATTCCGTCGCTCGAAGACTTCCAGAAGATGAACATCTGGGCCTGGCCGATGGCGTTCGGCAATTTCAACTTCTTCCAGTCCGGCGGCACGATGTGCGGTGGGGCCTACCACCCGGTCAACGGTTACATCCACTCTGCCTTCGCCGCAGCCAACGACGCCAAGTACTGCAATTTCTGGCTCAACGACGGCACCGGCGACGGCTTCTCCTCGCACCTGCACGCGGCGGCGCAGTCCTACTGGGTGGCGAACGCCCGCGTCGACCGCGGCATGAAATGCGTGACCGTGGAGCCGCGGCTGTCGATCTCGGGAGCCAAGTCAGAGGAATGGGTGCCGATCCGCCCGGCCACGGACCGGCACTTCGCGCTGAGCATCTGCCAGGCGATGGTGAGCGAGGGCTGGTACGACCACGCCTTCATGCGCAAGGATACCAATGCGCCGTACCTGGTGGGGCCGGACGGCTACTTCGTGCGTGACGCCCAGAGCAAGGTCTATGTCTGGGACAGCACCGCGAACCGGGCCAAGCTCTGGGACGACCCGACCATCGGCCAGATGGCGCTCGAGGGCAGCTACACCGTGGAAGGCAAGGCCTGCAAGCCGGCGTTCCAGCGCTTCCTCGATATCCTCGCTGGCTGCACGCCGGAGGCGATGGCAAAGATCACGACCGTGCCGCCCGCCACCGTGCGCCGCCTGGCGAAGCAGCTCTACGATGCCGCCGAGATCGCCCGCGATTCGAAGATCGAGATCGACGGGCGCATCCTGCCGCTGCGGCCCGCCGCCTACAACTACTACCGCGGGGCGCAGGGGCACAAGCTCGGCTTCCAGACCAACCACGCCTTCAAGATGGTCAACTTCCTGCTCGGCAACATCGAC
>CAUJKI010000107.1 GCA_963205015.1 Pseudomonadota bacterium | reverse complement strand
GAGCTCGGCTTCAAGCCGGACGCCAGCTTCGAGGACATCATCCGCATTCACATCGAAGATGAGCTCGGCGGCAAAATTGCCTGAGCTGCCGAAGAATCAAGCCGAGGACGAGAACATGAGCAACAAGCTGCAGGCCCTGCTTTATCTGTCGAACCCGAAGCCCTATCTGGACAGGCTCGCGGCAGACGGCCTCAACGAGCGCGTCGACTTCAAGGTTGTCGCGACAGGAGAGCAGGCAAGCGAGGAAGATCTCGCAAAGACCGAAATCCTCTTCGCGCCGGGCATGCCGCCCGGTGCGCTCGCGAAGATGCCGCGTCTCAAGGTCATTCAGTCGCTGACGGCAGGCGTCGATCACTGGCTCTCGCGCAAGGACCTTAAGCTTGAGCATACGCTCATCGCGGCGCGCGGCACGCACCGCATCCAGGTGCCCGAGAACATCCTTGGGGCGCTCTTTCACATTACCAAGCGCTATCACCAGATCGCGCTTCAGCAGGCCGAGTGCCGCTGGCAGCGGAGCATGTCCGACACGCTTGCGGGCAAGACGCTCGGTATTCTCGGCCTCGGTGCCATCGGCCAGCAGGTCGCGAAGAAGGCGGCCGCCCTCGAGATGCGCGTGATCGGTACGAAACGCACGCCGGAGCCGGTTGAAGGTGTCGCGAAGGTCTATGGGTTCGACGAAACTGATAAGGTGCTCGCGGAAAGCGATTACGTCGTCGTTCTGCTGCCGGTAACGCCGCTCACCGAAAATTATCTCAACAAGACACAATTTGCGAAGATGAAGCCGACCGCCTGGCTTATCAACTTCGCCCGCGGCGCCATCATCGTGGACCAGGACCTCATCGCCGCCGTGAAAGCCAAGACGATCGCTGGTGCCGTACTGGATGTGTTCCGCACCGAGCCCCTGCCGGCGGACGATCCTTTCTGGAAGACCCCCGGCATCTGGGTGCTGCCCCATATCGGCGGCTTTCACCCAGACCGCGACAGCTGGGTTGCCGAGCTTCTCTCGGACAATATTCACCGGCATATCGATGGCCGGCCGCTGCGCGAGGTCGTCGATCGCGAACGGGGGTATTGAGAGCCCGCCGAGGACGTCAGCGTACGGCGGCGATCTGTCGCGCGGGTAGGCGGTGATCGTGGCGCCCATGCGGCAGAGAGTGCCGAAACGGAAAGTTGATGTAGGCCTGGGGCCGTGCTAGACGAACGCCCGTCTTTCTGAACATGGCGCCGCCGGTGTTGCAACCGAGTGGGCGCCGTGGCCTATCCCCAAGCACAGGGGCGGCAACGACCCGATCGGGCCGACCGCGCATGGGATAAGCGCCGATCACCGGCGCCAATGTCGAGCATTTTGAGAGGGGCAGAGCGGAAACAGTGGCCACGGACGACACCATCACAGGGGGCGTGGCAGGCCGCTACGCGTCGGCCCTGTTCGAGCTTGCCGAGGAAGCCAATCAGGTCCGGCAGGTCGAGAAGGATCTGATCGCCCTTCAGGGCCTGCTCGACGGGAGCGCTGACCTGAAGCGCATGGTCAGGAGCCCGGTGTTCTCGAGCGAGGAGCAGGGTCGCGCCATTTCCGCCGTTGCCGCGAAGGCCGGCGTCGCGCCGCTTATCGTGAACTTCCTCAAGGTGCTGGCCCGCAACCGGCGCCTTTTTGCTGTCAATGAGATGATCCGCACGTTCCTCGCGCTCGCTGCCCGCCAGCGCGGCGAGGTCAACGCCGAGGTCGCGAGCGCGCATCCCCTGAATGATGAGCAGCTCGCTGCACTCAAGGAAACGCTCCGCGCCTCTGCCGGCAAGGACGTCCAACTGATCACCAAGGTCGACCCGACGCTGCTCGGCGGGCTCATCGTCAAGATGGGCTCGCGCATGATCGACAGCTCGCTTCGCACCAAGCTCACGTCACTCAAGACCGCCATGAAAGAGGTCCGCTGATGGAAATCAAGGCCGCTGAGATCTCCGCGATCCTCAAGGAGCAGATCAAGAATTTCGGCCAGGAGGCGGAAGTCTCCGAGATCGGTCAGGTGCTGTCGGTCGGTGACGGCATCGCCCGCGTCTATGGCCTCGACAATGTCCAGGCCGGCGAGATGGTGGAGTTTCCGGGCAGCATCCGGGGCATGGCGCTCAACCTCGAAGCCGACAACGTCGGCGTCGTCATCTTCGGCGACGACCGCGGCATCAAGGAAGGCGATACCGTCAAGCGGACGGGCGCCATCGTCGAAGTGCCGATCGGCAAGGGCCTGCTCGGCCGTGTCGTCGATGCGCTCGGCAACCCGATCGACGGCAAGGGCCCGATCAAGGGCGACCGCATGGCCCGCGTGGACGTGAAGGCGCCCGGCATCATCCCGAGGAAGTCGGTGCACGAGCCGATGGCGACCGGCCTCAAGGCGATCGACGCGCTGATCCCGATCGGCCGCGGCCAGCGCGAGCTCATCATCGGCGATCGCCAGACCGGCAAGACCGCCGTCGCTCTCGATACGATCCTCAACCAGAAGCCGCTCAATGTTGCGGGGGCTCCCGAGGACCAGAAGCTTTACTGCGTCTACGTCGCTGTCGGCCAGAAGCGCTCGACGGTCGCCCAGTTCGTGAAGGCGCTCGAGGAGAACGGCGCGCTCGATTATTCGATCGTCGTCGCCGCGACGGCCTCGGATCCGGCGCCCATGCAGTTCCTCGCCCCCTTCGCCGGCTGCGCCATGGGCGAGTATTTCCGTGACAACGGCATGCACGCGGTCATCATCTATGACGACCTCTCCAAGCAGGCCGTCGCCTACCGCCAGATGTCGCTCCTGCTGCGCCGCCCGCCCGGTCGCGAAGCCTACCCGGGCGACGTGTTCTACCTCCACTCGCGCCTGCTCGAGCGCGCCGCCAAGATGGGCGACGCCGCCGGCAAGGGCTCGCTGACGGCACTCCCGGTCATCGAGACCCAGGCCAACGACGTGTCGGCCTACATCCCGACGAACGTCATCTCGATCACGGACGGCCAGATCTTCCTCGAGACGGACCTCTTCTTCCAGGGCATCCGCCCGGCGGTGAACGTCGGCCTCTCGGTGTCGCGCGTCGGCTCCTCGGCGCAGACGAAGGCGATGAAGAAGGTCGCCGGCAAGATCAAGGGCGAGCTCGCGCAGTATCGCGAGATGGCCGCCTTCGCGCAGTTCGGCTCGGACCTCGACGCCGCGACGCAGCGCCTGCTGAACCGCGGCTCGAAGCTCACCGAGCTCCTGAAGCAGCCACAGTTCTCGCCACTCAAGATGGAAGAGCAGGTCTGCGTGATCTATGCCGGCGTGAACGGCTATCTCGATCCGATGCCGCTCGGTCAGGTCAAGCCCTTCGAGGAGGCGCTGCTGGCCTCGCTTCGCGGGTCCAATGCCGCGATCCTCGATGACATCCGCTCGACGAAAGATCTCTCGAAGGACACCGAGGCCAAGCTCAAGGGTGTGGTCGAGCAGGTCATCAAGCAGTTCGCGTGACGGGTGCCATCTGGCTCGACTGAGACAGAGCCCAACTGAGACAGGGACAGCCGCGACGCCATGGCATCACTGAAAGACATGCGCACGCGCATCGCCTCGGTCAAGGCGACGCGCAAGATCACCAAGGCCATGCAGATGGTCGCAGCGGCCAAGCTCCGCCGCGCCCAGGAGGCGGCGCAGGCCGCGCGTCCCTATGCCCAGCGCATGGACCAGATCCTGGCCAATCTGAACAGCCGCCTCGCCAGCAAAGAGGGAATGTCGCCCCTCCTCGTCGGCACCGGCCAGGAAGATACCCACCTGCTGATCGTGATGACCGCCGAGCGCGGCCTCTGCGGCGGGTTCAACTCGAACATCGCGCGGCGCGCCCGCCAGGACATCCGCCGGCTGGTCCAGGCGGGGAAGACGGTGAAGATCCTCGCGGTCGGCCGCAAGGGCTTCGACAACCTGCGCCGCGACTACGGCAAGCTCATTATCGACCGCGTCGACCTCAAGGGCGTCAAGCAGCTCGGCTTCGTCCATGCCGAAGAGATCGCCGACAAGGTCATGGCGATGTTCGAGGCCGGCGAGTTCGACGTCGCCACGCTCTACTATTCCGAGTTCCAGAACGTCATCACCCAGAAGCCGACGGCACTGCAGATCATTCCCGCAAAGCTGCCCGAGGCGGCGACCGGCACCCAGCCCGCCAAGGCAGAGGCCATCTACGAGTACGAGCCTACAGAGGAGGAAATCCTCGGCCAGCTTCTCAAGCGCAACATCGCTACACAGATCTTCCGTGGCGTTCTCGAGAATGCGGCCGGCGAGCAGGGCGCGCGCATGACCGCCATGGACAACGCCACGCGCAATGCCGGCGACATGATCAACAAGCTGACCATCAAGTACAATCGCCAGCGTCAGGCGAATATCACCAAGGAGCTGATCGAGATCATCTCCGGAGCCGAAGCGCTGTAGAGTCGATCGAAATAGGAAGCGAAGCCTAAAGTCGTATCGGCGGCAATCGACAACCGGCACGGCAACCTACTTGGCGACATTCGGGTGAACCATATCGGGCGTTAGTCCGCTCCCTTCGAGGCATGATGCCGTACTTTGCGCACGAAGAAATTCTGGAGGATGGTCGAGGTTCTCTCCGACGCCGAGGCGACCTATGTCACAAGCTCTTCGTGTATTGCTGCGTTTCGCGCAAGACTGCTACAGGTTGGGCCCGGGCATGATCTGGTACGTGCTCGCCAGGGTGCTCAGTCGCCCCCTGATCGCGCTACCGATTTGGGGCGTGGGTCTGATCGATGTCCGCCCGACGGACAGCGATCTGGATACCTATCGCCAAGTTTTCGTCGAGCGGCAGTTCGATCTCACCGACTATCCCCAAGGAGACCGGTTGCGCCGGTACTACCAGCAGCAACTCGCGAGCGGGAGGCTCCCCGTCATCATTGATGCGGGCGCGAATGTCGGCGCAGCGTCGCATTGGTTCTCGCAGCAGTTTCCCAAGAGTTCGGTGTTCGCCGTCGAACCCGACAAGGGTAACGCGCGGCTGTGCCGCAAGAATGTCGCCGGTCTTGCCAATGTCACGGTGATCGAGGGCGCGATCGGCGGGCGGCATGGGGTCGTCAGTGTCGATCAAAATGACCGATCGTGGGCCACGCAGACGCACCGCGTCGAGAACGGCCCCGGCGTGGCGGTCTATACAGTGGCGGACATCTTAAGGATGGCCGGGCCTGACGGGTGCTTGTTCATCGTCAAGGTCGACATCGAAGGTTTCGAGGCCGATCTCTTCGAACATGGAACGGAATGGGTGGCTGACGCGGCAGGCATCTTCATCGAGCCGCACGACTGGCTGCTCCCCGGCGAGAAAACGAGCCAATCGATGCAGAAGGCCGTCCTTGGCCAAGGCTTCGAGA